>JBKWCO010000056.1:0-8471 GCA_046975465.1 Streptococcus sp.
AGTTTACCGACAACAATGGCTTGTTCTGTTTTAGTTCCTTTAGAAACCTCTTTATCAAGAGTTGATGCACTTGCGAGCGTTACACCCGCTACGTCATCAATTACTTGAGCGTAGATGCCTGTATTAGAACGGAAAATGTTCAAACGTGGGCGATCAGCAGTTCCAGAGAGTTTTCCGCGAACGCGACGGTGGCGTTTTTGGCGGAGTTTGTTTTTATCTGGTTTCGAAATCACAATTTTCACCTCTTAATTATAATGCTTGCTCATGAGAGCTTTTGGTAAAGAGACAATCCAAAAAGAATTGCCACAAGGATAAAATCCTATTATTTACCAGTTTTACCTTCTTTACGACGTACGTATTCACCAACGTAACGGATACCTTTACCTTTGTAAGGTTCTGGTGAACGAAGGCTACGGATGTAAGCAGCTGTTTGACCAACAACTTCTTTGTTAATACCACTTACAACGATTGAAGTTGCAGATGGTACTTCAAAAGTAATACCTTCTGGAGCTTCAACTTCGTCTTGGTGAGATTTACCAACTGAAAGAACAAGTTTTGTTCCTTGGAGTTGCGCACGATATCCGACACCGCGCATTTCAAGTTCTTTTTTGAAACCTTCAGAAACACCAACAACCATGTTGTTCAAGTTTGCACGTGAAGTACCGTGGATTGTTTTGTTTTCTTTTGAGTCGTTTGGACGGTGAAGTGTAACTTCATTGCCTTCAACTTTGATTTCAATGTTTTTGTTAAACTCACGAGTGAGTTCGCCTTTAGGTCCTTTAACAGTAACAACGTTATCGTTGTTTGTTACTTCAACACCAGCAGGCAAAGTAATAACTTTATTACCAATACGTGACATAGTATTTAATTCTCCTGTTAGATTATCAAGCCACAAAGTGACTAGTTTTCACGGGGATGAGTCTCATCGAATATAATCAACGAAACTCGCACAAATCATTTGAGATAAGTGCTTAGTATCAGCTTCTTACCAAACGTAAGCGATAACTTCTCCACCAACGTTCTTTTGACGAGCTTCTTTGTCAGTCAAAAGACCTTCTGAAGTAGAGATGATCGCGATTCCAAGTCCGTTAAGAACTTTAGGAACATCTTCACGTTTAGAGTAAACACGAAGACCTGGTTTTGAGATACGTTTCAAGTTAGTGATAACACGTTCACCGTTTTGTCCGTATTTCAAGAATACGCGGATGATACCTTGTTTGTCATCTTCGATAACTTCAACGTTTTTTACGAAACCTTCACGTTTAAGGATTTCAGCAATACCTTTTTTAATGTTTGATGCAGGTACTTCAAGTACTTCGTGTTTAGCTTGGTTAGCGTTACGAATACGTGTCAAGAAATCTGCAATTGGGTCAGTCATAACCATTTTATATTTTCTCCTCTTACTAGTAGTTTGAATAATTCACTTGCTAGTTAATGATTGAGCTAGGCTCAGATTGTGTTTAATACATTCAAATTAGATAAACCAACTTGAATACATCATATTTTTACCAAGAAGCTTTGGTAACACCAGGAATTTGACCTTTGTAAGCCAATTCACGGAAGCAAACACGGCAAAGTTTAAATTTGCGATAAACTGAGTGTGGACGTCCACAACGTTCGCAACGAGTGTAAGCTTGCGTAGAGAACTTCGCAGGGCGTTTGTTCTTAGCAATCATTGATTTTTTAGCCAATTTATTTACCTCCTAGATTATTTTGCAAAAGGCATTCCAAGGCCTTTAAGCAATTCACGACCTTCTTCGTCAGTGTTAGCAGTAGTTACGATAACGATATCCATACCACGTACTTTATCAACATCGTCGAAGTTGATTTCTGGGAAGATAAGTTGTTCTTTAACACCAAGTGTGTAGTTACCACGTCCATCAAATGATTTAGTTGGAACACCATGGAAGTCACGAACACGTGGAAGTGATACTGATACCAATTTATCCAAGAATTCGTACATGCGTTCACCACGAAGGGTAACTTTAGCACCGATCGCTACACCTTCACGAAGACGGAAGCCAGCGATTGATTTCTTAGCTTTAGTAATCAATGGTTTTTGACCTGAAATAAGTGCCAACTCAGCAGCAGCTTTTTCAAGAGTTTTAGCGTTGTTTACAGCTTCACCAACACCCATGTTGATAACGATTTTATCAACTTTTGGCACAGCCATAACTGAAGAATAGTTAAATTTTTCAGTCAAAGCTGGAATTACTTCGTTAGTGTATTTTTCTTTAAGACGGTTAGCCATTTAATACTTTCTCCTTTCCTTCGTGATTAGTCAAGCACTTCGCCTGATTTTTTGTTGTAACGAACTTTTTTGCCGTCAACAACTTTGTAACCTACACGTCCAGCTACACCGTTCTTGTCAAGAACTTGAACGTTTGAAGCATGGATTGGTGCTTCTTTTTCCACGATAGCACCTTGAGGGTTTTCAGCTGATGGTTTTTGGTGTTTTTTGATGATTGCAACACCTTCAACAACAACTTTGTTTACTTTTGGAAGAGCTTTAAGAACTACTGCTTCAGTTCCTTTGTCTTTACCAGCAATAACGCGAACTTTATCGCCTTTTTTTACAAACATTTGAGTATTTCTCCTATTATTTCTTACGCCCTAATGGGCACCCTGAACATATCAGGGGACTAAGTTTGTTTTTCGTTAGATTAAAGTACTTCTGGCGCCAAAGATACGATACGCATGTATCCACCTTCACGCAATTCACGTGCAACAGGGCCAAAGATACGAGTTCCACGAGGAGTTTTGTCATCGCGGATGATTACTGCAGCGTTGTCATCAAACTTGATGTATGAACCGTCTGGACGGCGAGCACCAGTTTTTGTACGAACGATAACAGCTTTAACAACATCACCTTTTTTAACAGCTCCACCTGGTGTAGCTTGTTTAACAGTTGCAACGATAACGTCGCCGATGTTAGCGAATTTACGTCCTGAACCACCAAGAACTTTGATAGTCAAGATTTCACGAGCACCGCTATTATCAGCAACTTTTAAGCGACTTTCTTGTTGAATCATTTCAATTGTCTCCTTTTAGTTTTATTAGATAATAACAGCTTCTTCCACAACTTCTACAAGACGGAAGCGTTTTGTAGCTGAAAGTGGGCGAGTTTCCATGATACGAACGATATCGCCTTCTTTAGCAACGTTGTTTTCATCATGTGCTTTGTATTTTTAGAATAGTTGATACGTTTACCATAGACTGGGTGGTTACGTTTCGTTTCAACTACAACTGTGATTGTTTTATCCATCTTGTCAGATACTACGCGTCCAACAAGGGTTTTACGTTGATTACGTTCCATTATTAGAATTGCTCCTTTCCCAATCTATTATTTGATTTCAGATTGCACTGTTTTAACACGTGCAATTTGTTTCTTCACTTCGTTCAAACGAGCAGTTTGATCAAGTTGACCTGCTGCAGCTTGGAAACGAAGGTCGAAAAGTTCTTTCTTAAGTTCGTTTTCTTTTTAGCAAGCTCTTCTTGAGACAAGCCACGAAGCTCAGCAACAAACTTTTTGATTTCTTCAAGTTTCATGTCTTCTCCTTATTCTGCTTCACGTTTCACGAATTTACTTTTAACTGGCAATTTGTGGCTAGCAAGACGAAGTGCTTCACGTGCAACCTCTTCAGGTACACCTGCGATTTCGAACATTACTTTACCACGTTTAACTGGTGCTACCCAACCTTCAGGTGCCCCTTTACCAGAACCCATACGTACACCGATAGCTTTAGCAGTGTATGATTTGTGTGGGAAGATCTTAATCCAAACCTTACCACCACGCTTCATGTAACGAGTCATGGCAATACGAGCAGCCTCGATTTGACGGTTTGTGATCCAGTGGCTAGTTGTAGCTTGAAGACCGTATTCACCGAATGATACTTCTTTACCACCTTTAGCCTCACCGCGCATTTTTCCACGGAATTCACGACGGTGTTTAACACGTTTAGGTACTAACATTTGTTATTTGCCTCCTTTAGTGTTTTTACGAGCTGGAAGAACTTCTCCACGGTAGATCCAAACTTTAACACCAAGTTTACCGTAAGTTGTGTCAGCTTCTTCCCAAGCGTAATCGATATCAGCGCGAAGTGTGTGAAGCGGAACTGTACCTTCAGAGTATCCTTCTGCACGGGCGATATCTGCACCGTTCAAACGACCTGATACTTGAGTTTTGATTCCTTTAGCTCCAGCACGCATTGCACGTTGGATAGCTTGTTTTTGTGCACGACGGAAAGCAACACGTTGCTCAAGTTGGCGAGCAATTGTTTCACCAACAAGGTGAGCGTCCAAATCAGGTTTCTTGATTTCAACGATGTTGATGTGTACTTGTTTTCCAGTCAATTTGTTAAGTTGAGCGCAAAGAGCGTCAACGTTTGATCCACCTTTACCGATAACCATACCTGGTTTAGCAGTGTGAAGTGAAACAATAACTTTGTTTACAGCACGTTCGATTTCAATAGTTGAAACTGAAGCGTCTGCAAGTTCTTTTTGAATGAATTTGCGGATTGCCAAATCTTCGTGAAGGTAATCTGCGTATTCTTTCAGCATACCATTTCGCATCCCAGTCACGGATGATCCCGACACGCATACCAATTGGATGTACTTTTTGACCCACGAGTTTACCTCCTTATTTTTCTGACACAACTACTGTTACGTGAGTTGTGCGTTTGTTGATTGGTGAAGCTGAACCTTTCGCACGTGGACGGAAACGTTTCATTGTTGGTCCTTCGTTTGCGAATGTTTCAGATACTACCAAGTTAGCTTTTTCCAAACCAAAGTTGTTTTCTGCGTTAGCGATAGCAGAGTTAAGAGTTTTCTCAACAATGCGTGCTGCTTTGTTTGGAGTGAATTTCAAGATTGCGATTGCATCAGCAACGTTCTAACAACGGATAAGATCAAGAACAAGACGTGTTTTACGAGGTGAAACACGCACTGTACGAGCCATTGCTTTAGCTGAAGTAATTTCTGCCATTGTGTCCTCCTCCTATTAACGACGTGTTTTCTATCGTCAGCTGCGTGACCTTTGTAAGTACGAGTTGGTGCAAATTCACCAAGTTTGTGACCTACCATGTCTTCTTGATGTAAACAGGAACGTGTTTACGTCCATCATAAACTGCGATAGTGTATCCGATGAAACTTGGGAAAATCGTTGAACGACGTGACCAAGTTTTAATTACTTTTTTCTTTTCGTCATTTGCTTGAGCTTCAACTTTTTCATCAAATGCTCATCGACGAAAGGTCCTTTTTTAAGACTACGTCCCATTTTGTAGTTTTCTCCTTTAAATTAAATGTACCACAGCGGCTTGCGCTGAGCGCTACCGAGTTGGCGGATAATATGTGCTAAGCAACTAAATTATTTTTCGTTACGACGACGAACGATAAGTTTGTCAGATTTAGCTTTCTTGTTACGAGTTTTAAGACCAAGCGCAGGTTTACCCCATGGAGTAGATGGCGCTTTACGTCCAACTGGTGCTTTACCTTCACCACCACCGTGTGGGTGATCGTTAGGGTTCATTACAGAACCACGAACTGTTGGGCGAATACCTTTCCAGCGATTACGGCCGGCTTTACCAAGGTTGATAAGTGATTGTTGTTCGTTACCTACAGTACCGATAGTTGCACGACATGTACCAAGAACCATACGAACTTCGCCTGATTGAAGACGAACAAGTACGTATTTACCTTCTTGACCCAAAACTTGAGCAGAAGCACCAGCGGCACGGATAAGTTCAGCACCTTTACCTGGTTGAAGCTCAATGTTGTGGATAACTGTACCAACTGGGATGTTTGCAAGTGGAAGAGCGTTACCAATCTTGATATCCGCATCTGGACCTGAAACGATACGTTGACCTACTTCAAGACCTTTAGGTGCGATGATGTAAGCTTTAACCCCGTCAGTGTAGTGTACAAGAGCGATATTTGCAGTACGGTTTGGATCATATTCAACAGTTTTAACAACTGCTTCAACGCCATCTTTATTACGTTTGAAGTCAATCAAACGGTAGTGACGTTTGTGTCCGCCACCTTGGTGACGTACAGTGATACGACCGTTGTTGTTACGACCAGCTTTGTTCTTAAGAGAAACAAGCAATGATTTTTCAGGAGTGCTTGTAGTGATTTCTGCGAAATCCAAAGAAGTCATGTTACGACGGCCATTTGTCGTTGGTTTGTAAACTTTAATACCCACGTTAATTTCTCCTTTGATTATTCAGCTTCAGCTGCAAACAACTCGATTGCTTTAGAATCAGCTGTAAGAGTGATGATAGCTTTTTTAGTTTTTGAAGTGAAACCAGTGTAACGTCCAACACGTTTTTGTTTTGGTTTAACAGTTACAGTGTTCACGCTAGCAACTTTAACACCTTCAAATGCAGCTTCAACTGCTTGTTTGATCAAGAGTTTGTGTGCACGTGTATCAACTTCGAAAGTGTATTTTCCTGCTTCAAGAGCAACCATAGATTTCTCAGTGATAACAGGTTTTTTGATTACGTCATACAAATTCATTATGCAAGAACCTCCTCGATTGATGAGATAGCTTCTTTAGTAACAAGAAGTTTATCTGCGTTTACGATGTCAAGTACACTTGCAGTTGCAGGAGTTGCAACAGTTACGTTTGCAAGGTTACGAGCTGAAAGTTCAGCGAATTTGTTTCCTTCTTCAACGATAACAAGTACTTTGAATCGATGCTAAGAGCTGAAAGAACTTTTGCGAATTCAGCAGTTTTTGGAGCTGCAAATGAAAGAGCTTCAACTGCTACAAATTTATCTTCTGCAACTTTAGCTGAGTAAACAGATTTCAATGCAAGGCGACGAACTTTTTGTGGAAGTTTGTATCCGTAAGAACGTGGAGTTGGTCCGAAGACAACACCACCACCACGCCATTGTGGTGAGCGGATAGAACCTTGACGAGCACGTCCAGTTCCTTTTTGACGCCATGGTTTACGTCCACCACCTGATACTGCTGAACGGTTTTTAACCGCGTGAGTACCTTGGCGAAGGCTAGCACGTTGGCTGATTACGACATCAAATACTACTGATTCGTTTGGTTCGATACCGAAGATAGCGTCGTTAAGTTCAACTGTGCTAACTTCTTTACCAGTTTGGTCAAATAGTTTTACGTTTGCCATTTTTAACTGATTTCTCCTTTCTTATTATTTAGCAGCTTTAACTGCTGATTTGATAGTGATAAGAGATTTCTTAGCACCTGGTACGTTACCTTTGATAAGGATAACGTTTTTCTCTGGGATAACTTGTACAACTTCAAGGTTTTGAATTGTCACACGGTTGCCACCCATACGTCCTGCCAAGTGTTTGTTTTTGAAAACACGGTTAGGCGCAACAGGTCCCATTGAACCTGGACGACGGTGGTAACGAGAACCGTGAGCCATAGGTCCGCGTGATTGACCGTGGCGTTTGATAACACCTTGGAAACCTTTACCTTTTGAAGTACCAGTTACGTCAACAACATCTCCAGCTTCGAATGTGTCAACAGTGATTTCTGATCCAACTTCCAAGCCTTCAATGTTTTTGAATTCACGAATGAAGCGCTTAGGAGCTGTGTTAGCTTTCGCTACGTGGCCTTTGGCAGGTTTGTTGCTCAATACTTCGCGTTTGTCGTCAAAGCCAACTTGAACTGCTTCGTAACCGTCTGTTTCAACAGTTTTAACTTGAAGCACAACATTTGGAGTAGCTTCGATGACAGTAACAGGGATAAATTCACCTGCTTCAGTGAAGATTTGAGTCATTCCCACTTTTTTCCCTAAGATTCCTTTTGTCATGAGAAAATACTTCCTTTACTTTAATAATGTATTTCAAAAAGTTTTTTATGAGCGTTTTTTATGCTCAAAAAAGTTTTTAACGAGCGTTTTTTATGCTCAATGAATCAATCTTTAAATTAAAGTTTGATTTCGACGTTCACACCACTTGGAAGATCAAGTTTCATCAAAGCGTCAACTGTTTTTTGAGTTGGGTTGATGATGTCGATAAGACGTTTGTGTGTACGCATTTCAAATTGTTCGCGAGAATCTTTATATTTGTGAGTCGCACGAATAATTGTGTAGAGACTACGTTCAGTTGGAAGTGGAACTGGCCCAGCAACTGTCGCACCTGTGCGAGTTGCAGTTTCTACGATTTTTTCAGCCGCTGTATCAAGCGTACGGTGTTCGTAAGCTTTCAAACGGATACGAATTTTTTTGTTTGCCATTTTTTCTCCTCTTTCGTCTATTTAAGATAATAGGCTAGCTCCTCAAGAAAACCAACACGGATTGCGTGGCAGTGCAACCAGGCGTGTCGCAACCTCTTGTATCATAGCTAAGCGCTGTATTTACAGCACCATAATATAATAACAAAAGAACCTACTCATTGCAAGGGATTTTTTAAGTTTTTTTCTTTTTCTTTATTTTCTTTTTTGCCTAAACAAAAAAATCCATCTTCGATGGATTTTTTATCAACTTTCTTGAGTGT
>JBKWCO010000057.1:0-8399 GCA_046975465.1 Streptococcus sp.
ACCATTGGGTATCCAGCAAGGACACCGTTAGCCATAGATTCTTCCAATCCTTTTTCTACTGCAGGGATGAATTCACGTGGAACCACACCACCGACGATAGCATTTTCGAATTCGAAACCTTTACCTTCTTCATTTGGAGTAAATTCAATCCAAACATCACCAAACTGACCTTTACCACCAGATTGACGTTTGAAGAATCCACGTGCTTGTGTAGCTGCACGGAATGTTTCACGGTATGATACTTGTGGAGCACCTACGTTTGCTTCAACTTTGTGTTCACGTTTCAAACGGTCAACAAGGACATCAAGGTGAAGTTCACCCATACCAGAGATAACTGTTTCACCAGTTTCAGGGTTAGTTTCAACACGGAATGTTGGATCTTCTTCAGCCAGTTTTTGAAGACCGATACCCATCTTATCTTGGTCAGCTTTAGTCTTAGGCTCAACCATCAATTGGATAACTGGTTCTGGAACTTCGATTGACTCAAGAATAACTTTAGCTTTTTCATCAGTCAATGAGTCACCAGTTGTAGTATCTTTCAAACCGATAGCAGCAGCGATATCACCAGCGTATACTTGTTCAATTTCTTGACGGCTGTTAGCGTGCATTTGAAGGATACGTCCGATACGTTCACGTTTACCTTTAGATGTGTTCATTACATATGAACCTGATTGAAGGATACCTGAGTAAACACGGATAAATGTCAAACGACCTACAAATGGGTCAGTCATGATCTTGAAGGCAAGGGCTGCGAATGGCTCATCATCAGATGCTGGACGAGTTTCTTCTTCGTCAGTATCTGGGTTAACACCTTTGATTGCTGGAATATCAAGTGGGCTTGGAAGGTAATCGATAACTGCATCAAGCATCAATTGAACACCTTTGTTTTTGAAGGCTGAACCACAAAGAACTGGGAAGAATTCAACGTTAATTGTAGCACGACGAATAGCTGCTTTCAATTCATCGTTAGTGATTTCTTCACCTTCAAGGTATTTCATCATCAAATCTTCGTCAGTTTCAGCAACTGCTTCAATCAATTTTTCACGGTATTCGTTTGCTTGATCAACGTAATCAGCTGGAATATCTTCTTCAAGAATATCTGTACCAAGGTCATTAGTATAGATTTCAGCTTTCATTTTAATCAAGTCAATGATACCACGGAAATCATCTTCAGCACCGATTGGCAATTGGATTGGGTGTGCGTTTGCTTGAAGACGATCGTGAAGTGTGCTTACTGAGTAAAGGAAGTCAGCACCGATTTTATCCATCTTGTTGGCAAATACGATACGTGGAACACCATACTCAGTTGCTTGACGCCAAACTGTTTCAGTTTGAGGTTCTACACCTGATTGTGAGTCAAGAACGGTTACGGCACCATCCAATACACGGAGTGAACGTTGTACTTCGATAGTGAAGTCCACGTGTCCTGGTGTATCGATGATATTAACACGGTGACCATCCCATTGCGCTGTTGTAGCGGCAGAAGTGATTGTGATACCACGTTCTTGTTCTTGCTCCATCCAGTCCATTTGTGATGCACCTTCGTGAGTTTCACCGATTTTGTGAATTTTACCAGTATAATAAAGGATACGCTCTGTTGTAGTTGTTTTACCGGCATCGATGTGGGCCATGATACCGATATTACGAGTTTTTGCAAGTGAAAATTCGCGTGCCATTAGGTTTATTCTCCTATAAATATTTTAGTTTACTTATTTATTATAACATTATTGTCAAAAAACGGATAGGCAGGACCTACCCGTTTTTTCACTAATATTTAACTGGTTTTCAAATGATATGAACGATATTATTTGAATTCAAAGTCAGCCTATTACAAATCCATAATCTTAGCTTATGAATATATGACTGCAATTCAGCTTGAAACTTATGATTACCAGCGGAAGTGTGCAAAGGCACGGTTTGCTTCAGCCATTTTGTGAGTATCTTCACGTTTCTTAACTGATGCACCAGTGTTGTTTGCAGCATCCATGATTTCTTTTGCAAGACGATCTTTCATAGTGTGTTCACCACGCGCACGTGATGCGTTAACCAACCAACGAAGACCAAGAGTTGTACGACGTTCTGGACGAACTTCAACTGGGACTTGGTAGTTTGAACCACCGACACGACGTGCACGTACTTCAAGTACAGGCATGATGTTGTCCATAGCTGTTTCAAATACTTCAAGAGCATCGTTTCCAGTTGCTTCTTTGATTTGCTCGAAAGCATCGTATACGATTGTTGCAGCAGTACCACGTTTACCGTCAAGCATTACACGGTTGATAAGACGTGTAACGATTTTTGAATTGTACAATGGATCTGCCAATACTTCGCGTTTAGGCGCTCTATTTTTACGACTCATTTTATCTTATCTCCCTTCTTATCCTTTAGGACGTTTAGCACCGTATTTAGAACGGCTTTGTTTACGATCAGCTACACCTGCAGTATCAAGTGCACCACGGACGATGTGGTAACGTACCCCTGGAAGGTCTTTTACACGTCCACCACGGATAAGAACAACGCTGTGTTCTTGGAGGTTGTGTCCGATACCTGGGATGTAAGCAGTAACTTCGATAAGGTTGCTCAAACGTACACGAGCGAATTTACGAAGGGCTGAGTTAGGTTTCTTAGGTGTCATTGTTCCAACACGTGTTGCAACACCACGTTTTTGTGGTGAAGATACGTTAGTTTGAACTTTTTTGTGGCTGTTGTAACCAACGTTCAAAGCTGGTGATTTAGATTTTACAACTTTTGATTGACGTGGTTTACGAACCAATTGGTTAATTGTAGGCATCTACATTCTCCTGTGTTTTTTTATTTTTGGTTGATATGGCACTTGGTGACAGCCCATATCTGTGTGTACTTTTGCAACTTATGTCAGCACGTCTCTGTACACTTTTGAGAGACCAAAAGTAAAAAGTACCGTCTAGTATAATATCATTTTTTGATAATTATTGTCAAGACTTTCTTGTTAAAAAGAAAAATTCCTAATCGTTAAATTAGGAATACTATCGTAGATTAATTACTTGTCAAAAATATTACCGACTTCAACTTCTACCTTCTGTGCTTTTACATCGATGTCAGAAACAGTAAGTAATGATTTATATTCATGGATATCACGATCGCCTTTAGCATTTTCTGCGAATACAGCTACACCTACTAACTCACTATCAAATTCTGAAAGCAAGCTAATCATACCCGTAATGGTACCGCCACCTTTAAGAAAATCATCGACAATAAGGACACGGCTATTAGGTTTCAAACTACGTTTTGAAAGGAACATCTTTTCAATACGATCACTTGAACCACTAACGTAGTTTACCGATACGGTTGAACCTTCTGTAATTTTTAAGTCACGACGAACAATAACAAATGGAATATTCAAGACATCTGCTACTGCATTTGCTAAAGGAACTCCTTTAGTTGCTACAGTCATAACGGCATCAATTTTTTGTCCCTTAAAGGCACTAGCAATGATACGACCAACATTTTTCAAAATAGATGGTGTACTCAATAAATCAGATAGGTAGAGATAACCACCTGGTAAGATACGATCACTCTCGGAAAGACGTTTACAAAGATCTTCAACCAGACTTCTTGCATCTTCATCAGAAATAGTTGGTGTAAACATAACGCCACCAGATGCACCCGTTACTGTTTCGATTTCTCCTATTTGACTTTCCTCAAAAGCTTTTTTAATGATAGCAACATCTTCTGAGATTGAAGACTTTGCAGCTTCATAACGTTCTGCAAAGGTGTTGAGGCTTGTCAATTGATAAGGATTATTAATCAGGTAGTTTGAAATCACTACCATGCGCTCACTTCGTTTTAATTTCATATGTTACCTATATTTTCTGTACTTTTTAACTATTATACCATAATACAGCAAAAAACGAACATTTTCATATGGAATGCTCGCTTAATTTCGATTTTAATCAAATTTTGGCTTGTAGAAGGAACGATTATCCATAGCAAAGAGACGATTTGTCATTTCTCCTGGACCTACTAGGTTAAGGGCTGTCGTCATCATCATCATGCTGGCATCAAGATTATCAATCATATGAATAATTTCTGCTTCCATAATACGAGGTCGCACTGGGCTACCATACTCTAGTTGTCCGTGGTGGCTGAGAATGACATGACGCAAAACAACAACATCCCACGCGTATCGTCAATATTAAGCTCCATGAGCACCTTAGTGATTTCTTCATCAATCAAAGCAATATGACCAATCAAGTTTCCACGAACCGTATACTCAGTATTTTCAGGACCAGTAAGTTCAATAACCTTAGCTAAATCATGAAGCATAATTCCGGCAAAGAGTAGACTCTTATTGAGCTCTGGATAAATATCTCCAATGCTGTCCGCTAGGCGAACCATAGTAGCTGTATGATAGGCTAATCCACTTTCAAAGGCATGATGATTTGTTTTAGCAGCTGGAAAAGTGAAAAACTCTTTATTATACTTGCGATAAAGGGCACGAACCACACGCTGCCATGTAGCTTCCTCTATTTTGAAAATCATCTGTTCAAGATATTCACGTACTTCAGACGGATTTACGGTGGTTTTCTTGAAATCAGCTGGATCATTTGGCTTCTCCAAATGCAGGCAAACGTAAGGTAATTTGATTTACCTGAGGAGTATTATTATAAACTCTCGACGTCCTTCCATATGAACTACTTTACCTGCGGTAAATTCTTCGACATTATAAGGCTGAGCATCCCATAGGTTTCCTGAAATCTCTCCAGTATCATCCTGAAATGTAAAGGCAATGTAATCCTTTCCTGCTCTTGTCTTACGTACCTCTGCACGCTTAATCAGATAAAAACCTTCAAAATACTCGTCTTTTTTCATTTGATTAATCTTCATGCTTATCCTCGTTTTCTAATCGTGGTAAATCCAACAAACTTTGTGTCGCACTGTCTTGATAGGTTTCAATTGTATCAAGAGCTCTAACAATTGCCCTACTCCTTGTGTTGAGAAGACTATCGACTGTTTTACTTGCTGTATTCAATTGTTTCTGAGCTTTAGCTAACATATCTCCAAACCTGTTAAATTCTAGTTTGACGTTACCTAAAATCTTACTAATATCATCCGCATTCTTTTGAATATTCAAAGTTCTAAAACCTACAGACAATGAATTCAAGAGTGCTGATAAGGTTGACGGCCCTGCGATAACAATATTCTCCTCACGACGAAGGGCGTCAAAGAAGGCTGGTTGGCGTACTACCTCAGCATAAAGCCCTTCCGTCGGCAAAAATAATATACCAAAATTTGTGGTTTCAGGTGGGTTAAGATACTTCTTGTTAATATCCTTTGCAAATCGCTTAATACTAGTCAAAAGTGACTTACGGTGATTCTCAATTTCCTCTTTATTACCAGATTCATAAGCATCTTCCAGACGATAGTAATCTTCCAAAGGAAACTTAGAATCAATGGGAAGGTAGATATATTCATCTTTATGGTTTCCTGGCATTTTGATTGCATATTCAACTCGTTCACTTGAACCTGATACCGTAGGAAATTCTCGCTCGTACTGATTAGCAGTCAATATGTCTTCAATAATTTGTCCTAATTGAAGCTCACCCAGAATACCTCGTGTTTTTGTATTTGAAAGGACCTTGTTAAGACTTCCAACATCCTTGGCTACATTTTTCATTTCCCCCAAGCCCTGATTAACAGACTCTAATTGTCTTGAAACCGTCTCAAAAGAGGCTTGTAAACGTGTTTGTAAGGTTTGCTCAAGTTTCTCTTCAACTGTCTGACGCATTTGTTCCAAACGTTTCTCATTGGAATCCTGCATATCTTTAACAGCTTTGGTTAAGCTTTGGTTTATTTGCTCAAGACGTTGGTCAGAACGGTCTCGATTATCAGACAAATTTTGATGTAAAACCTCTCGGATATCTGTCAACTGTTGATATAGTTCCATCTGCAATTGGTTCAATTGCTTTGTCGTTTCCAGTTGATTTGTCTTAGCAAAAGATTCCAATTGAAACGAAACTTGATCTGAAAGATTATCTGCATTTTCTTCCAAACTCTTATTAATCTGTTCTTTTAACTCCATATTCTTCAAGAAAAGAACAATAAGAATCCCCAAGCTTGATAAAGTTAAAAGTGTAAGTAGATAGATCATACTAACTCCTATCTTTAGTCTGGATGACAATCACATATCCATTTGGCACAATCACTTGAATTGGACCATCAACGAATTCATTGCTAGAATAGATTTTCTTCTGGAAATAATTCATACTAGTTAATTCGTATTTTGCTCCCAAAATCGTCAGTTCTCCATCACCCTCATGTAAAAAAGAAACATATGTCATTCCAGGTTCTGGTAAAACTTTATGACTTCCTTCTGGATAATAAGTAATCTTATTTTGCTTATCTCGCAAACAGATACGCCTCATAAAAGGAGCTAATTCAGGATCGCTGACCAAAAATATATTTGATAACATATGATCAATTCTGCCACCAAAAGCACCGAAAATAGTTACTTCCGCCTCAGGATATAACTGAAATGTAATTTTTAGGGCTAACTCTGTATCCGTGTCATCCTTTTCAGCCGGAGCAATCCTACACTCTTTAGCAGCCGATTGAATCATCTCTAACTCTGACCGAGATACTGAATCAAAGTCCCCGACAGCCAGATTAAACGGCAAACCTAACTCCAACAAACGTAAGCAAGCACGATCCACCCCAACAAAATAATCAAAATCGGTAGTGAACCACTCTAGCTCACCACCGACAAATAAAGCTATTTTAGGCATCAATAGCATCACGAAGCGTTTGAACTTGGGCTGTCAAATCAGGATTTTGAAGAGGTAAGAGCCCGCTACAAAAACATTAGCCCCCGCCTGGCACATGCTGCAATAGTGTTGTTATCTACACCACCATCAACTTCAATATCGAATGAATAGCCACCTTTTTCACGAAGCTCCACAACACGCTCTACTTTAGACATCATTTCTGGAATGAACGCCTGACCACCAAAACCTGGATTTACAGTCATGATAAGTACTTGATCCACTAAATCAAGTACAGGAATAAGTGCCTCAACTGGGGTTCCAGGATTAATCACAACACCTGCTTTCATACCAGCAGCTTTGATTTTCTGGAGGGCACCATGGATATGTTTAGTGGCTTCAACATGAATAGTCATGATATCTGCTCCTGCTTGTGCATAGGCATCCACATAACGCTCAGGATCAACAACCATAAGGTGGCAGTCAAAAACTAACTTGCTATGTTTACGCATACTAGCAACCACATCTGCTCCCCAACTGATATTAGGAACAAATTGACCATCCATAATATCAATGTGAACATATTCCGCACCTGATGCATCAATACGAGCTAGTTCTGAAGCAAAATTAGCATAATCAGCAGCTAGGATAGAAGGAGCAATTTTATATGACATGAGAGACCTACTTTCTTTTTACAGTTTTTTTATATGTTTCACGACGATTTTCAATTTCACTTAAAAATTGAAGGTAATTATCATAACGGACTTGCCAGATCTGGCCATTTTCAACCTCATCCTTAACAGCACAAGAAGGCTCATGGGTATGAGTACAAGAACGGAATTTACAGCCATGACTAGCTTGACGGATTTCCGGAAAAGCTTCACTCAAGTCCTCTGCATTATCCACTTCATAATCTAGCGAAGAGAATCCTGGTGTGTCAGCAATCTTCCCACCATGAACGTCATAAAGACTTACAGCTCTCGTTGTGTGGCGTCCACGCCCAGACTGTCGGAAATTCACCCGTTTCTAGCTTCAACTCAGGAGCAATACGGTTCAACAAGGTTGATTTTCCAACACCCGTCTGTCCCATAAAGACTGTTATTTTATCAGCCAAGAGCGGCAATAGTTCTTCCAAACTGAAGATAAAATCAAAACCAATTCTTTGATATTGTTTTTGAATGGCTTTCATTTCTGAATCATCTTCAACCAAGTCCATCTTAGAAATATAGATTACAGGCTTTATATTTTTATGCTCTAGTAGAACCAAAAAACGGTCCAAAAGATTACAGTTAAAATCCGGTTCCTTAACAGACATAATAACCACAGCCTGATCTATATTGACAATGGGTGGACGCACTAAACTATTGATTCGTTGACCAATTTTAAGGATATAACCTTCTGAATTTTCCTCTGCTGAAAATTCAACAAAATCTCCAACATAAGGTGTTTGTCCTTTTTTTCTAAAATTTCCTCGTGCACGCGTCTGGTATACAACACCATCATGCTCTACATAATAGAAACCTGCTAGTGCTTTGATAATTCTTCCTTGCAAGTGAACTCCTCATTCGTTTAATAGCCCTATTATATCACAAATTAGAAAGCTTTTCTGGAACAAAAAAACGGATTTTCCATTTCCCATGGGCCTCCTTGCATTTTCAA
>JBKWCO010000058.1:0-8335 GCA_046975465.1 Streptococcus sp.
ATAATACGTTGATTAGATGAGCCTCGAAACTGGAGCATAAGGTTTTTTTTAGTGATGTCAAAGCGGCCGTCAACGAGAATATCAACGAGTTGAAGAAGTTCTAGTTTATCAGGAGTTTCAAGCATCAATTCCTCCCAAGTATAACCAGTCCAAGACCAGATATCTTTTTCCGGGAGTTCCTCACGAATGCGTTTGACTAGGGGAATGAGAATTCCTGTGTTTAGGAAGGGTTCGCCACCAAGTAGCGTGAGACCTTGTACGTAAGGTTGAGCTAGATCCCTCATGATTTGTTCTTCAAGTTCTTTAGTATAGGGAATTCCTGCCTTAAAGGACCAGGTGGCAGCGTTATAGCACCCCTCGCAATGAAACATGCAACCAGAGACGTAAAGGGAGTTACGCACGCCTTCACCATCAACGAAATTAAAAGCTTTGTAGTCAATAATACGTCCTTGGCTAAGTTCTTCAGACTTCCATTCCTGTGGTTTTGGTGTATTCCATGTCATGATTCTACTCCAAATCTATCCAATAGCGCTCAGTTTCATTGTGAATATTCTCCAACTGACCACCATTGACTAAGATAACAGCACGACTAGCAAAATTTTCGATATTACAGGTTATTAGAGCTCTAGTAATATTCTTTTTCTGGCCATTTGTAAGCCTTGGCGGAGAGATTCTTTAGCATATCCCTTCCTCTTTCAGACGGACGGATAGAGTAGCCAATATGACCACCTTTTTCTAGTAAGTAGTCATTTAATCGGAGACGGAGGTTGAGAAAGCCAAGAGCATGACCTACTTCGTTGAAGCTAACCAGCTGGATAGCAGGAACCCAATTTTCAGGAATATTAAGTCCTGCTTCTGCCTGAAGATTTTCTTCTAACCACTCTTCTATAAATAAAGTTGTCTGCATTCCAAAATCCACCGTCATGGGCAGAATGCTCTCTTTCAAATTCAGTCATCATATCTAAGATAGCTTCTTTATCTGTTTGACTTGGTCGGCGTAAGATCATATTATTTCTTCTTTCCAGCTTTTTTCAAAAGGGCTTGGACACGTGCTTTTTTATCGTTTTTGACGGTTGCATTTTTTTCGTGGTAACGTTCCACTTGTTGCATACCTTTATAATCTAATTGATATTTTCCCATTATATTCCTTTCTAAAAATGAAATAAGCAAAGCAGTTGGAAGGTATCATCCAGCTGCTTCTAGTTTATTATAATGTATTCTAGGTCTTATTAAAGGTGTTTACCTTCATATTTTATGGTTGAACCGTTCATGTGTTTGACTCGAGCAGAGATTTCTTTGTGGCGTCCTTTAACCATTGGGCGTGCCTGTGGATTTCCTAGATAGCCACAAGTACGTTTGACAACATCAACTGTTTTAGGATCTGTGTTGCCACAGTTAGGGCACATGAATCCACGTTCTGTTGGAGTGAAATCCCTTCAAAGTCACACTTGTAGCATTTATCAATTGGAGTATAGTACCAAGATAACCGACAAGGTCGTAGCAAAATCCCAGACAGCTTCAAGTGCTTTAGGGTTTTGTTGGAGGACTGGATATTCACAATAATGGATGAATCCACCAGTTGCCCCAGCTTCTGGGTAATCTTTCTCAAATTCCAACTTTTCAAATGGTGTTGGATTTTTACGAACATCGTAGTGGAAGGAGTTGGTGTAATATTCTTTATCTGTATATCACTGACAATACCAAATTTTTCAGTATCCAGGCGACAGAAACGATCAGTCAAACTTTCTGATGGTGTTGAATAAACAGAGAAATGATAATCATATTCGTCCGACCAATTTTCACAAGCATTTTTCATAGCTTTAACGATAGCTAAAGTAAATGCCTTGGCTTCTAATTAGTTCCCAATCGCTACCATAAAAAACGGATGCTACTTCATAAAGCCCAATATAACCAAGTGATACAGTTGCACGACGATGTTTGAAGAGTTGATCTACACTATCGAATTTACCTAGACGTTGGCCAAAGGCCCCGTACTGATAAAGAATAGGTGCATTAGCAGGTGTAGCTTCTTTGACACGTTCAACTCGGTAGACGAGTGCATCTTTGGCAATTCCCATTCTCTCTTCAAAAATTTCCAAAAATTTGTCTTGGTCTCCCTTAGATTCTAGGGCAATTCGAGGAAGATTAAGGGTTACAACACCCAGATTCATTCGTCCAGAATTAACTTCAACACCATTTTCATCCTTCCACCCTTGTAGGAAGGAACGACATCCCATAGGAGCCTTAAAGGAACCTGTCAATTCAACGATTTTGTCATATGATAAGACATCTGGATACATACGCTTTGTTGCACATTAAAGAGCTAGTTGCTTAATATCGTAGTTAGGTGAGCTAGGCAATAAGTTAAGTCCACGTTTTAAGGTAAAAATGAGTTTAGGGAAAATGGCTGTACGGTGTTCGGAGCCAAGTCCTAAAATACGAACTTGTAGGATAGCCTTTTGGATTTCACGCTCAAACCAGTTTGTCCCTAAACCGAAACCGAGAGAGGTAAAGGGAGTTTGTCCATTCGAAGTGAAAAGCGTATTAATCTCGTATTCAAGAGATTGCATAGCATCGTAGATATCTTTACGCGTTTTGGCGCGTGCATAGTCTTCACGTTTTTCTTCAGCTACCCACTCTTTAGCATCAGCTAAGTGTTTTTTGTAGTTAAGTTCTGCGTAAGAAGCTAAAAACTCATCGATACGGTCTGCAGTACAGCCACCATATTGACTAGAGGCAACATTTGCGATGATTTGTGAAATTTGTGCTGTTGCAGTTTGAATGGATTTAGGACTTTCAACTTCAGCGTTACCAATTTTAAAACCATTTGCCAACATGCCTTTGAAGTCAATCAAACAACAGTTGGTCATAGGTGTGTAAGGGCTGTAGTCTAAATCGTGGAAATGGATATCTCCCTTTTGATGAGCATTTGCCACGTGTGGAGGAAGCATCTTAAGTCCTACAGATTTTCCGACAATTCCTGCGGTTAAATCACGTTGTGTATTGTAAAGATCGCTATCTTTATTAGCATTTTCATGAACAACAGCCTGGTCTTTATTAACAAGTTTACTAATGGTGAAATTGATGTCAGTAGCCTGAGAACGCTCAAAATCACGTTTGGTACGATAGTTGATATATTCTTGAGCGATAGCATATTCGTTAGCTTCGAGTAACTCGTGCTCTACTATGCTTTGGATTTCATATATTTTGATATTTTGAGTGAAGCGGTCATTGATTTCAGCAACAATACGGTTGGCAATTCCTTCCAACTTTGCTTCAATTAAGGGTGTGATAGGTGTAATAGCCTCACTTGCTTTGAGGATAGCCTCATATATTTTACTTGAATCAAAGACAACCATACGACCATCACGTTTGATGACTTTGATATCAGGGTTGATTGTAACCTTTTCTTTTTCTAATGTAATCATCTAAAAATCACCTCGTTACTAATTATAGCACTAGGCAAAAAAAAATCAATATATTGTGGTATATTTTTATCTCAACCACTATATATTGATTTTTTGACCTATTTTAGGACGTAAACAGTGTATCGTTCAACGCCTTTTACAGGGGCTTTTTTATAGTTTTTTGAAAGTGTAGATTTAACATCAGAAGGTAGTTGTGTATCCTGTTGAACAACGATATATTGTGCTGAATCTTGGATAATAGTATCTGAGAGAGCTTTCTGATGACTAGATTTAGCTGTGTTAAGATCTGGAAGAACAAATTGTGAGGCTGCTTTACGACCGCTTTCCAAATAAATTTTTGCTGATGAATCGTAAACGTAGATAGTTTCATCTTTTTTGGTATTTTTAGCGAGGTAATTTGCAACAGTACTACGTTCAGTATTATTTCCTAAATTAAATAGGAACATAATGATTGGCATCGCGAAAGCAAATGCAAAGACTGCAATAGGTAAGAAGTAATTACGACTAAGGAGGATACCAAAAACTTTAAGTGTGTGAATTTGGTTACCATTACGACGTCGGTGAGAAGTTCGCTCTGCTCTCTTTTTTATAGCATCATCTAAAGAAAGTGCTGTCAAGACTAGACCATAAGGTACGATGTTGAGAATACTGTAAAGTCCAAAACTTTGAGAGAACAAGCTGTAAACCACTGTAAAGATAAAACTAAGGAGTAGTACCCACTTGATGCTCTTATCTTTAGCATCGCCAAGAAGGTGGTTGCTTGTAGTCAGTGCACCAATAAGTAATCCAGAGCCGATGACAGCAAAACTTTGGTAAGCTAACGTAAGTAGAAAGTCATTTTTTTCTACAGCAAGTTGTGTAAAGTTGTAAACCAAAACTTGGTTAATATAGTCCGATGTAATTTGTAAATTTAGGATAAAGTAAAGACATAGATACAATACTAGGATGTTACCAAAAATAATACAAAGAACTTGATAAAAACCACGAGCAAAGTGCTTGTTGACAAGGTTGTAAACGAAGATTGTCACAAGTGACAATATCCAGAAAATAAGAGTTCGAGCTTCAAAAAGAGCCCCCGCAGTGCCAGCAAAGCCGTAAAGAATAAAGGCTTCATCACGACTGTGACCCGCAAAGTAACGAGTTAAGAAGAAGATGGCACCTAGGACAAAAGGCATAGCAAATTGGATAGGGTAGAGTCCACCAAAACCAAGTGTTCCATTAGTGACATAGAAAATAATACTAATTAGAGTGGCAATTTCCTTCTTGTTTGTCATGTGCATGACAGTCTTGTAAAGGTAACTTCCAGAAAGATAGTAGGTAAGGAATTGAATAGGAATCAGCCAAAGAGTTGATCCTAAACGGAAAGCCAGAGAAACTAGTAAGTAATAAAAGAAGCCGCCTGTCGCAAAAAAGTCAGAGTAGGGTAAGCTACCATTGGCAAACATTTTTGCAATGTAAAGGTTTTGAGACTGTATATTATTGGCAAAGTCTGTAAAGCAGGGAACTGATATACTAAAAATACTCAAAATCAAACTAAGAATCAGGATATGGCCTTTATGCTTCCATGGAAGTGAGATTTTAGTTTTTTTCTCTATTTGAGACGAATTTGATTCTTCTGTATGTCCCTGAATTGTCACTTCAATCTTTTCGGATTGATTATCTTGTGTATGAGAGCGATGGTGGCTTCGATGATAACCTTGATAGCCACTTGAATCTAAAGTATTGTCTTCGTTATATGGACTCACAATTAAACTCCTTTGTTGACATTTGGAAAGTTATAAATAAAAGGGTCTTATCCCCTAATTGTCTTATTTAAAGTATATCAGATAATACCATTTAGTCAATTTTCCTCTAATTTCTTACATTTAAGAAAAAAATATCTAAAAAAGAGACTGAGATACAATATCCCAATCTCTTTTTAACAAGTCATTTCTTTGCCTATGGCATTGAATATTTTTAGTTTTCGTCGATGAAGCTATTGAAAACTTCTTCAATCATATCCCATTCAGCATCTGAATCTTCAGGAATTGGTTGAAGGTCGCCTTCAGTACCGTCTTCATTTTCAGTGAATGAGTATGCTTGGATTTCAATTTCCCCGTTAGCATCTTCTTCAGCACCAGCTGGTACCAAAAGAACATAGTTTTTACCAAATTCTTCGCGTCCATCAATAGTCAACAAGATTTCAAAAAGTGTTTCATTTCCTTGTTCGTCTACTAAAGTGATGACTTCATGATCATGGTTGTGGTCGTGATTGTGTGACATATTGTTCTCCTTTTTGTAGAGAGCACTGAATAGTGAGGAAATCTAGTATATTTGCTTGGCAGTTTACTAGATTGTCATTTGACTATTAGGTCTCTATTACACTTTCTTAAAACATTCGATCGAGGTAGTTTTGTAGAATAAGTTGGGCAGCTAATTTATCAATAACTTTTTTACGTTTACCACGGCTGACATCTGCTTGTTCAACCAACATACGCTCGGCTTGAACAGTTGTCAAGCGCTCATCTTGGTAATCTACAGGAATTCCAAAGATTTCCTTATTTTGTTACCATAAGCTTTGCTTGCCTCGACACGAGGGCCTTCAGTATTATTCATATTTTTGGAAGACCAACGACAAACTTGTCTACTTTATACTCTTTAACGAGTTCACCTAGGCGGTCGAAACCAAACTCTTCAGCTTCTTCGTCAATTTTGATAATTTCGACGCCTTGGGCTGTAAAACCGAGAGGATCACTAATAGCAACCCCACTGTTTTTGAGCCAACATCAAGTCCCATTACTCGCATTAGAGGTCAATTCCATTTCCTTTAAGATAATAGCGAACGAGTTCTTCAACGATTTCATCACGTTCGTATTTACGAATCTGGTTACGGGCGTCATTATAACGCGGAACATAAGCAGGGTCACCGCTCAGAACATAACCGACGATTTGGTTGATAGGATTGTAACCTTTCTCAGCCAACGAACGGTAAACATTTGTCAAAGTATTACTGATTTCATCTTTGCTACCGTCGTCTAGGTTGAAACGAACAGTTTCATCTGTAAATCCCATACTGACACCTTCTTTCTATAAGAATTATCTGTTAGTTCTTTATTATAACATAAGTATAGCCAAAAGGGAAAGACGATGAACAAAAAAAGAGACGACTGAAGTCATCTCTCTTAATATCCAATAAGATTAAACGCGTTCAACTTTACCAGATTTAAGCGCACGAGCTGAAGCCCAAACTTTTTTAGGTTTACCATCAACAAGGATAGTAACTTTTTGAAGGTTAGGTTTAACGGCACGTTTAGTTTTGTTCATAGCGTGTGAACGGTTGTTTCCAGAAACAGTTTTACGTCCTGTAAAGTAACATACTTTAGCCATTTCGTGTTTTCCTCCTAGGTAGAATTTATTACGGATGTGCTAGCACCACATACCAAAACATTCTATCATAAGAATTTAGGTTTGACAAGAACTATTTATAATTTCTTTTTATAACAAAATAGTATATGCTTATTATAATAAGAAAAAATCAGTTAAAAAAGGAGAGAAGATGCCAGATAATCTTGCTCTACGCATGCGTCCACGTACAATTTCAGAGGTGATTGGTCAGAAGCATTTGGTTGGTGAAGGTAAAATTATTCGCCGTATGGTAGAAGCGAATATGCTGTCCTCAATGATTCTCTACGGGCCACCAGGTATCGGGAAGACCTCAATAGCTAGTGCTATTGCAGGAACAACAAAATTTGCTTTTAGAACCTTTAATGCTACTGTTGATAGCAAGAAACACCTGCAGGAAATTGCGGAAGAGGCTAAATTTTCAGGTGGCTTAGTTCTGCTTCTAGATGAGATTCATCGTTTGGATAAAGCTAAACAAGACTTTTTATTGCCACTCTTAGAGAATGGCAATATTATCATGATTGGGGCTACAACGGAGAATCCGTTTTTTTCTGTCACACCAGCCATTCGTAGTCGTGTACAAATATTTGAGTTGGAACCACTCTCTAACGAGGATATTAAGGAAGCTATCCTAGGTGTTCTAGAGGACAAGGAGCGTGGCTTTGACTTTGATGTCCAGTTAGATGAGGATGCTCTAGATTTTATTGCTACGGCTACTAATGGTGATTTACGTTCGGCTTATAATTCCTTAGATTTAGCTGTCATGTCGACGCCAGCTTCAGAAGATGGGCTTCGCCATATTACTTTAGATACAGTGGAAAATAGTTTACAACGTAGCTATATCACCATGGATAAAGACGGTGATGGACACTATGATGTGCTTTCTGCTTTGCAAAAATCTATTCGAGGCTCTGATGTTAATGCCAGTCTTCACTATGCGGCACGTTTGGTTGAGGCAGGAGACTCCAAGCCTAGCACGTCGGTTAACTGTGATTGCTTACGAGGATATTGGTTTAGCTAATCCTGATGTGCAAGTTCACACGGTTACAGCTTTGGAAGCTGCACAGAAAGTAGGTTTCCCAGAGGCGCGTATTTTGATTGCTAATGTAGTTGTTGACTTAGCTTTATCTCCTAAGTCGAATTCGGCTTATATGGCTATGGATGCTGCCTTGGCAGACCTTAGAAAATCAGGGAATTTACCTATTCCTCGTCATTTGAGAGATGGACACTATGCTGGAAGCAAGGAACTGGGCAATGCACAAGATTACAAGTATCCCCATGCTTATCCTGAAAAGTGGGTCAAGCAACAATACCTTCCGGATAAATTAAGAGGTGTGAATTATTTCCAACCCAATGAAACCGGGAAATATGAAAGAGCTCTTGGAGCTAATAAAGAACGGATCGATAAGTTATCTAGGTAATACGAGAGGAATCAACGAAAACGATTGCAAAAAATTGATTTTTCCTCTTGCAATAATTTTCAAAAGTGGTATTATAAAAACATAGAAATTGCTGTGGTATACGAA
>JBKWCO010000059.1:0-8246 GCA_046975465.1 Streptococcus sp.
CAGCAAGTCTATGGAAATTGGTAGTGATTGGGCTGGACAAACCTTCTATGACATTCTTGGAAACTGCTCTGATACTGTAACCATTGACGAAGACGGATGGGGAGACTTCCCAGTTTCCGAAAAATCTGTCAGCGTTTGGACAATTCAAGACTAAGAAAAAAAGCTCAATTGAGCTTTTTTTAGTGTCATAAAATTCCTGAAATAGTTTTAACAATATCACGATTGGCATCAACATTGTGCACACGGACAATCTGACAACCCTTGCTAACAGCATAGCCAGACAGAGCAGCCGTTCCCTGATCACGGTCCTTAGCTTGGGTATTTCCACCTAGTAGGTAGTCCACAACACGCTTACGAGAAATCCCAAAAAGAACAGGATAGCCCAAGTCAACGACCTTGTCCAAACCTTTTAGCAGGTCAATATTGTGTTGGACATTTTTCGCAAAGCCAAAGCCTGGATCAATCCATATATTGTCCTTGGCCACACCTGCTTCCAAGGCGGCCTGGGCACGTTGACTAAGGAATGTACAGACATCTTCTGTGACATCATTGTATACTTCTTCTTTTTGATTATGCATGAGGATAATCGGCACATTCTTTTCAGCTGCTAGAGCTAGCATCTGACCATCATAGAGTCCTGCCCAGACGTCATTTAGAATATCTGCACCTGCTTCAAGAGCAGCTCTGGCAGTGACTGTCTTATAGGTATCAATACTGATGAGCACATCATATTTTGCCTTGATAGCCTGAATAACTGGCACGATACGAGCAATCTCTTCTTCCTCAGTCACAAATTCTGCTCCTGGTCTTGTAGACTCACCACCCACGTCAATAATACTAGCCCCTTGAGCAATCATACGCTCAACCTGAGCTAGCGCATCTTCTATGTGTCAAAATCACCACCGTCTGAAAAAGAATCTGGGGTGACATTCAAGATTCCCATAATGCAGGCCTTACCTGCAATTTCATGTTTACCAATAAACATTTTAACTCCTAAAAATCACGCATCAAAGAAAGAATTTCCTTACGTTCTTCACGGTCTTCTTTATAAAGGCCTTTAGCAACTGTTGTGATGGTCTTACTTCCTGGTTTCTTAATACCACGCATAGTCATACACATGTGTTCTGCTTCAACCATGACAAAAACTCCTCGAGGATTCAGAGCTTCTTCAAGTGCTGTAGCAACTTGATCGGTAAGACGTTCTTGCAACTGTGGACGACGAGCAGCTACTTCAACCGCACGCGCTAATTTGGAAAGTCCTGTCACCTTGTCTCCACTTGGCAAATAAGCCACGTGGGCCTTACCATAAAATGGAACCAAATGGTGCTCACACATAGAGTAAAAAGGAATATCCTTGACAAGGACAACTTCGTCATGGACTTCTGAAAAGACAGCTGTAAATTGATCCTTAGGGTCTTCATTTAGACCTGAAAACATTTCAGCATACATCTTAGCCACACGTTTTGGTGTATCCAAAAGTCCCTCACGCTCAGGATTTTCACCTAGAGCTTCCAATAGTTGATAGACTGCTTGTTCTACTTTTTCTTGATTTGCCATAATTTCCTCTTGCAACGTTATAATACTATCTATTATACCTTATTTTGCTGGATTTTTCTTGCAAAAAATAAGATTTCCTAGCTGAATAGAATCTAAAAAAAGCGAAGACTCACCTCCTCACAAAGGCTGTCATCGCTTATATTTTTTAGTCTTTCAAGTGGTAAGAATAAGATGAAATGACAATATTCTCACGCCATTTGAGGTAATATTTCAATCGCAAACTCATCTGGTTGTGAAGCATGGTTTGCCATGATTTTCGGAACAAACTGTGGAATCATAACAGTCAGAGTCGCATTCTCCTTTTCAGCCTGAGTAGCTACTTCGTCTACATACTGAATGGTTGACTGAGTGATTGAGCTGTACGGTGATTGGATATGAACCATCTCAATTTCAGGGAAATATTTTTTAAACTCTTGTTCAGTTTCCTTGTCCTTGTTCTCTGTATCCTTAGTAGATACATGCATGGCGATAACCTTGTCACCAATAGAACGCGCATAGGAAATAGCTCCGATATTAGCCTTGGTAACATTCCCAACGAGGATAAGAACAATATTTCCTTGATAATGGTGTTCTTCTACCGCTCCATCAATACGCAACTGTTGAGCAACACCATTATAGTGTTTTTTAATCTTAAGGAACATCCACATCAAGATTGCAATAATTGGGAAGAATGGCCAGATATCTCCTAAACGGAAAAGGAAGAGAATGAGAACAATAGCATAACAAATTAAGGCACCTAAAATATTAGCTAAAGAATGCTTCCAGAAATCCTTGCCATATTCACGACTCCAATGAACAACCATACCTGTTTGAGAAAGTGCAAAAGGAACAAACACCCCTATTGTATAAAGCGGAATCAAACGTTCCGTATTTCCTCGGAAAATAAACAAAAGGGTAATGGCACCAATTGCAAGTGTCAAGATCCCATTAGAGTATCCCATACGTGCCCCTTTTTCAAGGTACATGTGAGGCATGTATTTATTTTTCGCCATATTAAAGGACAACATCGGAAAGGCTGAAAAACCTGTGTTAGCTGCTACTGCAAGAATCATGGCAGTAGAGAATTGGAAAACGTAAAATAGAATACTACCAATCCATGACTGACCAAGGATTTCTCTAGCCATTTGTGACAAGATGGTTACTCCTGCATGAGGTGTAATACCTGTCCACCAGTTGAGGAAGGTGATTCCCGCAAACATAATCCCCAAAATGCTTGACATGATAAAGAGGGTTGATGCAGCATTTTTGGCTTAGGTTTCTTAAAGAAAGGCACCGCATTAGAAATAGCTTCCACCCCTGTCAATGAAGCCAGACCTGAAGTAAAGGCCCTTAAAATAAGAATCACTGACACACCTGTAATCGGTTGACCTAAATGTGCCGTAGCCGCATAAGGCATATGACCCGTTAAGATCTGTAAGAAACCAAATCCCAATAAGAACATCGTTGAGACAATAAAGAGATAAACAGGAATCATCAAAGATTTCGCCGATTCACGCATTCCCCTGAGGTTCATCACCATCAAAACAAGCACCAAAATCATTGAGATTTCCAGATTATAGGGATGAAGTAAAGGAATGGCTGAAGTAATGGCATCCGCACCTGAGGCAACCGAAACGGCTACTGTCAACATATAGTCGACTAAGAGACTACCTCCAGCTATCAAACCAAACTTAGGTGACAGATTTTCCGAAGTTACCATATAGGCACCACCACCTGTGGATAGGCCTTAATGACCTGTCTGTAAGAAATAGTAAGACTAGCCAAAGGACTAAAACTAAAACCCCAATAGGGATAGACCACCAAATAGCAGCACTTGATACAGCCATCAACACCAATACGACCTGCTCAGGACCGTATGCGATAGATGATAGGGCATCACTCGACAACATGGCCAAGGCCTGAATCTTGGACAATAAGTGTTCATCACCACTATCATCATGAGTTAAAGGTTCACCGATTAAAATGTTTTTCAGACGTTGAAACATTGTGATCTCCTTACTTTTAAAACATACGAGGGCTATTATACGCCCCTAAATGTTATCTTTCAAGTCTTAAACATCACTTTCCTGCTCTAAAACCCATTTTCTGACCTGAGAAATGAAGTATAGAGATCCCGTTACCACATAAAGTTTCTTATTATCAGTCGTCACATGTTCTTTAATCCATGTTTTGAAGTCTGGTACCTGCTTATAAGCCTCTGGGTATTTATCTAATTTAACACTGTTTGGATAGTCAAAACTCGTTACAGTCAAGTCACCAACCGATTTTAGTTGGGCAAGCATTCCGTCAATAGGCTTGGTGTCAATAGCCGCAAAGAGAAGTTCAATCTCCTTATCTGCATATTCTGATTGCAACAAGTCAATCAAAACTTTAACACTCTCATTATTATGAGCACCATCAATCATGAGATTAGGTCTTAAAAATTCTGTTCGACCTCGCCAATTGGCATGAGCCAGGGCATCCTTTATGAGTTCAGGCGTTACTTTAGGATAATCTTTTTGAAGCAATAGAGAAGCCATGATAGCCAAGCTAGCATTTGCTACTTGGTGTTGACCGGCCATAGCCAAAACTATATCATCTAACCTTTGCTCTCCATAGGTAAAATCAAAGGAATGGCTTGACCCTTCAGCTGTGAAATCTCTCCCCAGCTCATAGGTCTTAGACCCTTCTTCACGCGCCTTCTTCTCGAAAACATCTCGAACATCAGTACGATCAGTCGCATAAATAAAGGGAGCCCCATTCTTCAAAACACCAGCCTTTTCTGCCGCAATTTCAGCATGAGTATTTCCCAAAACCGCCTGATGATCCAGACCAATAGATGGACAGATGACCGCTAGAGGACTAAATAGATTAGTCGAATCATGCAAGCCGCCCATTCCGGCCTCTATAAATGCAATATCCACAGGATGGACTTGCCCAAAGTAGAGGAACATCAAGACTGTTATAATCTCAAACTCTGTCGCATTTTCGTGCTCTGTCTCTTTTGGAAGACGTTCAACCACCGGCTTAACACGCTCAACCAAGCCAAGTAGATTCTCTTCTGAAATCATCTGACCATTGATAGAAATGCGTTCTTTGAAATCAATAATATAGGGTGAGGTAAATGTTCCAACTTCATAGCCGGCTTGAGAAAAAATCGTTTGTAAGGCATTGACAGTAGATCCCTTACCATTTGTTCCCACAATATGCACAGCCTTAAGATTGTCCTGTGGGTTTCCTAGTTCTTCAAGCATCCAGGCCATACGTTCCAAACCTGGCTTAATGCCAAACTTCAACTGACCGTGAATCCACTCTAACGCTTCTTGATAAGTCATTCTTGCTCCTTCTTTCAGATTAATCTTTGATTTAGGCATTATGTTTAACCCTCACATTATACCAAAGACTTCTAGGTATAACCAAAATATGCAAAAAAGGCAACCCTAGGGTCACCTCTTAAGCTTTCTCTTTTTCGTCAATAACAAGACGAACTTTTTTACCTTGAGTAGGTACCGAATAGACAATCGCTCTTATCGCCGTAATAGTACGTCCTTTTTTCCCGATAACTCGCCCAATATCGGCTGGGGCAAGATCAAGATGGCACTCCAAAAACTCAGGACCGTCAAAAATTTTGATGGTCAACTGATCTGGTGAAGCAATTAAAGGTTTAACGATAGCGATAATAAGATTTTCAATGGTATCCATAGGCTAAAAAATTATTTTGAGAATTTTGATTCGTGGAATTTCTTCATAACGCCTTCTTTTGAAAGGATGTTACGAACTGTATCTGAAGGTTGTGCACCTTTAGACAACCACTCAAGAACACGTTCTTCTTTAAGTGTTACTTGGTTTTCTTCAACGAGTGGGTTGTAAGTACCAACTGTTTCGATGAAACGTCCATCACGTGGAGCACGTGAATCTGCAACGTTAATACGGTAGAAAGGTTTTTTCTTAGAACCCATACGAGTCAAACGGATTTTTACTGCCATTTTTAATATCTCTTTTCTTTAGTTTTTTATTATGGTGGGGGCACTTATCGCCCCTCGACCTTAACTAGTATACCATAACATTTTTATGTGTCAAGAAAAAAACTTGACAGACTTAAAATTTCTACAAAAAAAGTTAGAGTCAAACTCTAACTTCCTTTTCGACTATTTCTTAGTCGTAGTCTTATGATTTTTTTCATAAGCTACCTTTGCTCCAGCATATTCAGCTTCTAAACCCTTAGCCGCTGCCTTCGACACTTTCTCGTAAGTATCACGACTGGTCAACTTGCCATCCTCGTTGTAGGTAGAAACAACCAAGGTATCTTTATTTACAGTATAGGACTTGGTGCGTTTCCCTTTACGGTAGAGTCGGTAGTTATCTACGTTATCCGAAATATAGTAATCTACTAGATTCTTATCTGCATTTGGATAAAGTTGCGAGACAACTTTAGTTAACTCACGCTTAAATTCTGAAACTTCTTTAGTATAGGTGATCGATTTATTCCACTGATCAACAACTTGATATTCCTTCAAATAATCTGAAGCTGTAAAAGTAGGCTGATCCTCCTCACCTTTTTTATAAAAGTAAGAATGTGTTTGTAAATTATTAGACTGATCAACTTTAAGGAAAGAGACGTAAATTTCATCTTTATCTTCATGTTCTTTCAGAGCATTGGTTAACTTTCCAGAATTTTCGTCCAAGACCTTAGACGATTTTAATTCCCAAGTCCCCTCAATGTTCCCCGAAGCATTACGCCAAAAGCCATATACACCACCGACGAGCAACATCAAAACAACAGCAACAAGACTAGAAATCAAGGCTCCTTTGCCCCAATTTTTGGCCTTTTGCGATTTTTGATTAGCGTTTTGAATCGTTTCTAGAAGACGAACCTGACTTTCCAATCTCTTTTCTAGTTTGGCAACTGTCTGTTCTTCCTTAGATTTAGCTTTAGCAGCTAATTTTTCAGCCTTTTTCTTATCACGAGCAGCTTGACGAGCAAGCTTCTTAGCTGCTTTTTCTTCCTTATGATCAAGTTTTGTCAAATCCTCAGACAATCCAAGATGCTGTGCTTGGTTACTGAAAACTGGAATAGATTGATTAGGCTCACTCGAGGTATTAACAGAATGATTTCCATCTGGACGGGTTGGCGCATAACTTGCCAAGCGCTCCTTAGCCTCTGCGACGCGTTTACGTTGTTCCTCTTCTTTTTGAATATCCTCAGCCTGACGGCCCGACTGAATGGTTCTTACTTGACCAACAGTCTCTTGAGATAGGGCCTTCCGCTTTTCTTGGGCCGCATTTGCCATAGCCTCTTGCGCGTTGTCACGCTCTTTCTGAGACTGGGCTAGTGCTCTGGCAGTTGCGGTTCCTTCTTCAAACTGTTGATCAGCTGATGATTCTCCTTGATCAGCTACTTGGTGAGCCTCTGCACCTTCAGAGAGAACAAACTCTCCTCGTTCCAAGGCTTCTTTAAAGTCGATTGGTCTTGGTTTTCGGCCATTCACAGCCTCAAAGTACTCTAACCATTCGTCTTTCAACATAATAAATCCCCCTGAATTAAAAAACACATGATTAACTTCCCTATTTTACCATACTTTTTAACATAAAAATAGGGATTAACAAGAATTCTAAAAATTCTTATTAAATCCCCATTAATCTTCTTTTGGTGTAATAGACAATAATTGGACAAAACGGTGTTGTGCTGATTCCGTTTCAAGCGTGACATTATCGTATCTAAAGAGAATCTCTTCGATATTTGCCAAGCCCAACCCTCGACCTGTTCCTTTTGTTGAAAATCCTCTTTGTTTCAAAGGAGTTACATCAATATAAGCTTCCTTAGTTGAATTTTCAACAACAATAACTGATTGATTTCCCATCTTAAAGATAGCAATAGATAATTTTGGTTTATCTGCCAATACAGTAGCTTCAATAGCATTGTCACAAAGAATGGATATGATTGTGATCAAGTCTAGAGCACGCACTTCCGTGAAGAAAACACCTTCTTCAACCTCAACATGACATTGAATTCCCTTATCAAAAGCTTCAGCCAATTTAGATGATAGAAGACTCTTGAGTGGCATGTTGGTCACTCGTGTTAGTTTTGCTAAATCAAACTTTTGCTGATTCAGATCTGATGCAGAATCTTTAAGGACACTGTCATAAATCATCTTAATCTGGTCAATGTCTTTCATCTGAATGGCTTCATTAAGCGAAATCATGACATTAGTATAGTCGTGACGGAAACTGCGTAACGTTTCGTAAAGACTTTCAACCTGTTCAGAATACTTCTCTAGGTCATCCAAGTGACGACGATTTTCTTTTCTTCGCTCATTTTCAAAGTACTCATCTGCGTATCTATTGACACTGTAAACAGCATAAAGAATCGCTATATAGCCAATCAAGGTTATAATATGGCCAGCATAGTACAAATCAAAGAAACGCGAAGCCACAACTACGGAATAGTTCATAATCACATAACTAATCAAAACAAAGTTAGTGAAAAACATAATCCGACCAAATTTGCGATCTCGCTCCAAGACCCTCAAATATTTAAAATCAATATTAAGAAGTTTGGAAAGAGCGACAAATGTTGGAATAATTAAAAGGTCAAAGAAAATAAAATAAAGATAACTTTTGTTAAGAAAATCCGATGTGATACCAAATCCCGGCATCAAAAAGTAGGCATAACCATTAAAAATCAAAAGATAAAGAACAAGAGGATAGAA
>JBKWCO010000060.1:0-8116 GCA_046975465.1 Streptococcus sp.
GTTTTTGAGAGTATCAGATACACTATTCAACCAACAAAAAATAGATATCACTCCACTTATGATTATATTTGTTATTTCTATCATAATAGTATTTTTTCATTTTTTACTATTTCAAAAGTGGAATCAAGACCGCTTGATAAGTGGTTAAATATTTTCAGTTTTCTATCTATAATTAATACAATCTAATTATGTTTGATTAGGAAATGGCTATAACATCTTATATCCTTGGATTTTATAGTATGATTTTAACATATATTTTCATAGATTTACTTTTAATAATGAAAATTTGAATCAATTTCAATAAACTTTTTAAAAAAAGTAATGACAGTTACGATTTAAAAAAATATATGTGTTACATAGGACATTTAATATAAAGTTTTATTTGACTAGCTACTTTCTTCCTCGCCGTTTGGAGTCTGGCCAATATAAAAAAGAGAGGCAGCCTTGGACTACCTCTCTTAGATTATAGACAAACTACTTTTTCAAAGGTGGTTTGTTTTTTTATTTTCTTAACATAATAGCATCGGCTGAATAGGTTTCCTCTCATTATTTCTTTGCCATGAAGAATAAGAACAATGGATTGAAAAGACTGATGATGAATAGAATAATACCACCTACAATCAATAAGCCAAACAATGGATAAAAGAAACTAGAGATAGCTCCTAAAAAGAGGCCTATAGAACGAATGATGCCATGAAGTGTCATAAATAGACAAAATAAGGCAAATATAGCGGTTAAACTCATCGAGAATTTCAACCAAATCAGTTGTGCAGTTTTGCCTTTGAATTCGAACAAAAAAGTGGCAAGGCAACAGCCCATGGCAATAAGAACCGAAAGTAGTAGCCATTTAAACGAGGTCCAAGTGCTTATATAGAGTGAAAAGTAGAAATCTTGTAAAAAATCTAGCATCCTAAAACCCTCCTAAAAAAGATTATTGCGATTGTGTTTATTTGATTGTAACAGGATTTAAGTAGCTAGACAAGGACAGAGAGCCCTAAATAGAAGTAAATAGTCAAAATAATGGAGAAGTATGAGTAGCTAATAGGTGTCACTGGGTTACGAACGCCCTGTGTTGTTTTATAGAATAGTGGAAAATAATGTTTATGGAGGAAATCATATGCCAGGTTTAATTGAAGAACCAGTATTGACAAAAAAGAACTTAGAAAACGAAATAAAGAACATAAGAAACAAAAAGAAGAGGCACGTAAAGTAAACAAGCTAAGAAGAAGGAAAACAAACACAATATGAAAGTATCGACCTTGGTGAACGTACTGGAGAAGAGTTTGTGTATGTTCCACTCAATAAGAAAAAACGTAGAGATTTCATAGACACTGTTGCGATAACTGATGTGAAGTCTATTCTATATGGCTATCCTAATCAACCGATACGATTGGCTAATGGCCATTCAGGCTATGTGCAGATTTTTGAGGTGTTTGGGCAAGATATTCAAGCGATGTCTAACGAAGAACAAGCAGCTGTTAAGGTAGGCTTTACTCTTTTTCTGTCTGGTACTACCTTTGACATGATGCTTCAGACAACAAAATTGCCAACAGATGTCTCGAGTCAATCAAATGAATTGCTACGTCTTCTAGATGAAGTCAAACAAGAGCAGAATGCTCCAGAATTGATTATCAATGATGGTGATGATCTTGACACAATTGCACGTAAAGAGAGACTTATTTATCAACTTAGACAACGAGAAGATATTTTGAAAACAAAATACCTCGTCCAACAAGTCATTGCGATCAACCAACAAAATATCGAGTTTTTTATCTGGGTGTTTGGAGACACTTTGGCTGAAATAGATTCCAACACGCGCAGCACACTAACTATTGCTTCGAGCCACGGATTTGCCCCTAAAGTTGTATCTGTCGAAAAGAAGGAAGAGTTGTTGACTCAATATTACAACTTTAATGATTCACTGAATGTTTCACCTAACCAGTATTAGAAGGAGTTTACATGGATTTAAGTTCACGAAAAATCAAGAAATATATTCGAGAGGGTTATGACCTCAATCTTATTAGTAGGATTCAAAGTGATATTCCAGATTTTAAATATGATGATCGATATTGGAGACAAGCAAACGGTTATTATAAGATTGCTCATGTTCCATATGACCGATACCCAGAACACGGTTTACCTGACTTCTGGATGAGCGATTTAATGCTTGTTGATAATGTTATCAGCTTTATGTCTTTAGAACATGCTTCAAATAGCGAAATGTCAGAATTAGCCTCAAATGCTATCTCTAATATGTTAGCAACGCAAAACACAAAGGCTGCACAAGATGCAGATGATAAGATGCGTATTAGTTCTTTGTTAGATTATCGCGAAAAACTTGGTAATAATGTTCCTTCTAAAAAAATTCACACTCGCTTTTTATTAGCTGCAAACACATTGGATGAACTGGTAGAACGAGAAGCTGACCTCAAGCAACAGTTGAATCAGTATTCTATCTCTTCTTCAGATGGCATGCAAGACGTCGAATATCATACAGCCTTTATCCCAGCTTCTCGTTTGGAAGACACCCCACTACGTCGAAAAGGGCAAGCAGCATCCGTCTGGGATTTAGGTGCTGGCTATCCTTTTAATCATACGAACTTAATGGATACCTATGGTGTTTACTTAGAGAAACACGTACTAGTGGTGTGGTTAACTTTGACCTTTTGCATGAAGATAGGGAACGTAAAATTCCATCAATGCTGATTGCTGGAGCAGGAAACGGGAAAATGAAACTGCTAGGTAATTTGATTGATACCTATTTTGCTAAAGGCCATACCATTTTTAACATTGACCTTACTGGTAACTTAAAAGAACTTACGGAACTTCAAGGTGGTCGATATGTTAAGATGTCTGGTACTAATAATCGGAATCATATTAACCTCATGCAAATTATAGCGACGGCTTCCTCTGCAGATGGAGAAACAACGGACCAGGTTCAATCTTTCTATGCCCACCGTAATAAACTACGTGCTTTGGCTCAAATTCTTGATCCAGGGTTAAAGAATTCTGACCTCAATAATTTGTCGTCTGCTTTAAACGACTTTTATGAAGACCGTAGTCTGTGGAACCGTAATGCAGAAGTCATGGACCAAGAAGACTTAACGATTACGAATGTTATTCCAGAAGATTATCCGACTCTATCTCATTGGGTAGAACGCTTAAACAAGCTTAAAGAGGATAAAATCGCAGAGGGAAATAAAATTGATGCTGAAAGTTATGATAGCCTGTATAATGCTTTCTCTGGTCTCTTGGGGGATTATCGCTTCTTAAATGCGACCTCACAGTTTGAAGATTTCTCAAATGAACAAGTTGTAACCTTTGACCTCTCTGGGATTCAAGATACTGAACTTCTTAATATTCAGCTTTACCAAGTGTTATCTATCATTTCATCATACGCTATAGCAAATGGAAGAAGGGTCTCTGAGTATTTCCGTAGAGGGATTATCGGGGGAGATAAGAGCCAACGACCTCATAGCATTATTACCATTAACGGAGCACATAAGCTCTTCGATTATCGTTATTCAGAGTCTCTTAACTTTCTAAAGGATTTGATTGAGAATGTAAGTAGTAACTATTCTGCATTTATTATGGAAATGAGTTCGTTAGATAACATCCTCTTGAATGCAAACTCTACGGACGCAGTGGATTACGTTTTAGCGACACGCGCAATTTTCTCTATGATGACGTATCGTGTCTTTTCTCAATTAGGTGATTTGACTATCCCTCGTCTAGCAGATGCTTTACAAGGGGAAATGACCGAGAGTGAACTTTCGTCACTTAAATATTTAAGAGATGGTGATTTCTTCCTAAATATTGCTTCTGTCAAGAACTTAGTCTTCAACCATCAACTAGCGGATAATAGGTCTTATGGTAAGTATCCGTATGATGAACATGTTCGCTATGCATTCTTACCTTAGAAATGGTGAAAGGGGGAAATACAATGAACCTACAGCAACCATATTCTGATGAGGCATTCCAACTACAAACTAAAATTCTGACAGAGGATAATCCGCATGATTTGGAAAGAATTGTAAATGATTACTTAGAGATCTTGGCTTACAAAAAGACCTGTCGTGTTGTTGATATTACTTATCAGATGCGAAAAACACATCTTTTAAGTAGTTTATGTGGCTTATTTGGAAGTCAGCAAGTGGATGAGTACTCAGCCATGATTATCTACCAAGAACCTGCTCGATTTGAGTCGAGAATATTTGAATCAGAAGAAGAACCAGAGGAGGAAAATTAAATAATGACCACACTAATGCAAATGTCACTATGGGTTAACAATATTGCTTATGACATTAAGACACTACGTTTTTTTAGGATAGTCTCCTTTATTATTAGTTTAGTTCTTGGTTTGGTTGGTTTCTATAGCTATCTCATGCTCTATCAGACACTTTTATTCGCCTACGGTGTTCATTTTATGGCTATTGCCTATACACCATATGTGTTTTGTGCCTTGATTGTAGCCCTTTATCAGCTACTTACTGGTAAGAGACGTGAACGTATCAAGAAAGCAAAGCATATTCTTATGTTTAGTCTTCTTCCTATTTGTTTGATGAACACCTGGGGCTTTATCACGCTAGTGACTTGGGGGCTTGCATGGGTTATGGCTAAACTAGAATATAACCATAGAAAACGAGCTGTTAAGATCGTATCATTCTTTTCAAAGGAATATTCACCTCTTTTTGAAAAGAGATTGGCTAATCGAAGTAACTATTATGCTTATCAATCTGCTTATCGTCTCCTAGACTTGATTCAGGTATCAGCTTATGAAGAACTCTTTAAGGAAGAAGTGACGGAAAAAGATTATAAAGCTGGTCTCGTTGTTAAGGAGTTACACCGTACTTTTAAAATTAAAGGTGTACCTTTTTCTAAGGTAACTGTAACAGATAAACTCTATATTGCTCCACAAAAAATGCCAATTATTGGCTTAAGGAGGTTTTAATATATGGTATCTTATCGTTTTATACGAGATTGTCAGTATATTCAACGTGAACTAGAACTAGATCCTCTTGATGAGCATCAAGACCAAGTCTATCCGGAAAGCCTTGAAGAGCAAGTAGATTATTCAGCATTTTACGATACCTACTATGACGGTTTTGATGAAGACAGTATCTCACGTGAACAAGAGAAAAAACAAGGTCTCATTGCGCGTGGGAAAGAAAGGTTATCCAGTGTCAAGGAGGATGTGACAGACTATTATAATTTGCAAGTGGAACGTCACAAAGACTATTACTCAGATGAAGATTCATTTTGGATGCGAAAGCAACAACAAAAACGAAATCGAAAATTCATTAAACAAAGTATCTTTCTTGCCCTAGGACTTTTACTTGTATTTGGTTGGTATTGGCTAACCGCACTACTTCATTAAGGGGGTGACTAAGATATTTGAAACGAATAGGTGATAAAGCTGCTCGTGTTCTTTTAACGATTTTTGGAGTGAAGACAACCATTATTATAGGAACTATTTTAACTTTTGCGGTTATCTTAATCGCAATTATCACTGGTTTAATGGGGACAATTAGTACTTCCGGTGGGAAAGGTAGCAAGACTAACGCCCAATGTGTAACCTACCAAAAAGATGGCGATGAAGAAGACGATGATGAAGAAGACGATGATGATGGCTCTAAGCCTCAATCGACTTCTACTAAAACTGACTCAGCATCTGCTGGCGACTCTGATCCCTTTACGAAGGGGACGAAAGCCTATGAAAATGCCCACAAAGTCTTTATGGCTTTTGTGAATGCTGGATTGTCTGGGGAATCTGCTGCAGGTGCTGTTGGTTGGGCAAACTCTGAAGGGAGCTATGACATCATTGGACGTGCCCAAGGGCATTATGGTGGTGGTATCAATGACTCCATTTCTAAGGGAGCTGTTCCAACGACAGGTGGGACATCTAACACACTTGGTGGTGGTGGAATCTTCCAGTTTGACCCCTACACGAAATATGCACCTCTTAATAGTCCTGATTGGGAAGACGCTGATAAGATGGTTGCCTTTGTTATCGATGCCATCTCAAAAGGTGACTGGAACCCAGCCTATGACGAATCTGGCCATAACTGGTCATTCCAGGAGTTTGCGAAACAAACCAATATCGATGAAACTGCTATGTCATGGAATGCCTACGAGCGAGGTAATATGGCTTATGTCAAACCAGATCAGAAGAAGGCTGATGCAAGGAAGTTTGCGGAAGTCTTCGAAGCAAGTAAATATAAGTACGATGATGCCAAGTTCCAAAAGGCGTTTGGTGGTGGCGGTGCTTCTTCCAATAACTCCTCGTCAAGTAGTCAAAGTTCAGATGATGATGACGGTGACGACGATGAAGAAGATAGCGACAACGAAGACGATGATAACGATAGCAGTTCAAGTAGTTCATCAAGTGACTCTAGCAACAAGGATAGCAAAAAGACAGTGATAAAGACAAAAGTCTATTGATACTGATAAGGCTATCAAGTGGTATAAGGATAAGCTAGGGAAGGTCAAGTATTCTCGTGATGCTCGTACTGGGCCAGATAGCTATGACCATTCATCTGCTCTCTATTATGCCCTTGTTGACGGTGGTGCTAAAGAATCTGGTTCTCCAGTAGATACCGATTCAGAACACGACTGGTTGAAAGACAATGGTTATGAGTTGGTGTATGAGGGTGCCTGGTCGTCTAAAGATGATGTTCAGAACCGTGAAAAAGGTGATGTCATTATCTGGGGTACGAAAGGAAGTAGCTCTGGAGATAAAGGACAGACAATGCTTGTAGAGGATAAGGAAAATATTATCCAATGTTCCCCATCGACAGACGGGATTGCTGAGAATAATTATGGCCAATATCGAGACCGTATTACCATGGACTATGAAAAAGTCTATGTCTATCGTCCGAAAGAGAAGAAGGATAAGGATGATGACAAGGAAGAAGTGGATGCAGATACGTGTGGCGATAGCGATAGTAGTAATCTCAGCACTGATACTGGTCAGCCACTTGATGTCCCTTATACCATTACCCAACTTTTCGGTGCATCAGCCAATGCTGGGGGACCAAATGCTGGTTCAGGACATACAGGAATGGACCTTGCAGCGCCAGAAGGATCTCCTATTTACGCTGTTACAGACGGAGAAGTAGTAGAGGTCAATGAAGAGGCGATGAATATTGACGGTAACCACGTGATGCACACTCTTCCAGATGGCACTATTATGTATTATGGCCATATGCGTGATGTCCCTCTCGTTAAGAAAGGGGATAAGGTCAAAAAAGGACAACTTATCGGCTATGTTGGACAAACGGGTGCAGCAACGGGACCACACATTCACTTTGAACGTCGGAAAACGAAAGTCTTCCAGTACGGTGATTTCTTGAGTCCAGCGTCGATTATTCTAGGGGATACCCAACCACAAGTTGGTATGGTGATTGATCCTAAGACACAAAAAGGTGGAGCACCATCTAAAGAATAAGTCAAAAAGGAGAAAAAAGAGTATAAATGAGTAAACAATCAAAAATTAATCAAAAAGGCATGTCATTATTAGCTGTACAAGGTCTAGATTGGTGTATGCGAAAAGCTTTCTTATGGTTCGCTGTAATTATGGGAACGATTTTCCTTAATGTTTTTATTAATACGTTGCCGATAAATCAAGTAACGGTTTTCCTTTATATTTTTCAAGGAGTTTACCTCGGTTTATTTACGTTAAGGGCTGTTTTTAACTATAAAAGTGGCAGTGACTCGTGGGTATTTACCTCACTTGCAAGCATAATGGAAATGATTGGTTTATGTATTCTTTTGATGAAACCAATCCAGGTTACGGATACAAGCATGACATTGATTTTTGAGCTAGTGTTAGTTAGTCTTGCCCTTTATTTTGTGGGAACGAAACTAAGTACTAGTTTATTTAAACGTTATCTATTCAATAATGTTATCGATGTGGAATATCTTGGGTTGAAGAAATCTACTGAAACCAGTTTATATAATGAACATTCACTTATTAATGATATTGAGTTAACAAGCCATGACACTAATGCTCAAATGACAATGATTAATAAGAATGCTATCAAGCCGGAGTATAGGTCGATTGTTGAGGTTACTAATATGGAATATGAGAAAGTTATTTCTCCTCGTTATTATAGAG
>JBKWCO010000061.1:0-7887 GCA_046975465.1 Streptococcus sp.
ATAAAAGCCATCTGTCGACCAGGTCATGACCTCTTCATAGGGGATTTTCTTTTGTTTTAAAGTTTTCTCAATAGCTTCCAGAGCTTGTTTATTCATGTCTATATAGCGGGATGGAGCTACATAGTGGTAACTCGCTCCTTCATCCCTCAACGCTCTAGTAGGAATCAAAAAAACATTTTCCTTCATGTTTACCAAAACGCCACAAGTTCCAGTTGAAATGATTTGTTTTACGCCATAACCAATCAACCAATCAAGAAATTGTGCAGCTGCAGCTGAACCAACTGGAGCTTGAGCCAAGCAAATCTCCTCCCCATTGTAAGACATAACGAATATAGGATAACTTTTGGTCGAAGAGACAAACTCTCCAACTTTTTCAGCGCCAACAGCATTCGCATAGCGTTCGATTTCTTCTTCTAAAAGGCGTAGACGCACCTAGCCGGCAAGTTCAAGTCTAAATCCTCATGAGTCGGCATAATGACTGCCCTTGGGTTATCGTCAAACTCTAAAATGGGAAATTCATGTTTGTGTATCATCTGTTGCCTCCTAAGTTTTAAGAATTATTATATCAAAAAATGCAAACTGATTATATGATTTCATATAATCTATTAGCTTATAATCAAGAAAAATAGATGATTAAATCATAACACCTAAAAAAAGACATGAATCTGTTTTAGTCAGAAATATGTCCTTTTTGTGTTTTATTTTAAGAAATATCATTTCAGTCGGCGTTTATTTCCACAAACCACCTAAAATCTGTTTTTCCAACAAATTTAAGTCTTCTTCTCTTATGTCACTATTGTCGCTAACGATATAGAGTTGGGCAAAGTAGGCCAATAAGGGACCTGTACAAATACGAACCATTTGAGGAACCGTGATTTCAGGATTCACTCGTGAATCTGCTATCAATTCCTTATGGAGTACTAATAATTTATCCTGAAGAGTATTCCAAATATAAAGTTGTTCTTTTCTCAGTTTCTTATTTGAAAAAATTTCCTGAAGAATAATTTTCATCAAAGCACGGTTTTTTTTGAGATAGGCCATGCGATTTTGGACCAGATAATGCACCTTTTCTTCAGTCGTTTCTAAGGCTAAAAGTTCTTCAAAAAAACGACCGAAAAGTCCTGGAACAACAGGGTGCAAAATAGCCGTTAATAAATCTTCTTTGGTCTTGAAATACTTGAAGAGCGTTGCTTGGCTAAGTCCCGCATGTTTGGCAATTTGTAAGGTGGAGGTCCCATTGTAACTCTTAGTAGAAATCAAATCGACCGCCGCCTGCATGATTTTTTTCTTTCCCTTGGGATAGTCTGCACCCTTTAGATAAGCTTCAAACGACTCAAAAACACTCTCACTCATTTTCATCCTCGTATATTTATATTTTATACTTTACGGTAACGACGCAAGCCGACAATATTGAGAACTGTCAAAGCGACAAGGAAGACTAGTAGAACACCAATATTTGGTAAAATATCTCCAAGTCCACGTCCGTAAAGAATAATCTGACTCATCGCATCACCTGAGTAGGTCAAAGGCAAGAATTTCCCTAGAGTTTTTGCCCAGTCTCCCATTGAATCAAGTGGAATGATTCCTGAGAAAAAGAGTTGCGGCATAATCACAAGAGGAATAAATTGCATCATCTGGAATTCTGATTTTGCCAAGGTAGACAAGAGAATTCCGAAGGCTAGTGCCACCAGAGCCAGTACCACATTAACTATTATAACATTTAACAGGCTTCCGACAACTTCAATGTTCAACAACCAGATGGCTGCTAGAACGACTACTCCTGTCTGCAGTATGGCAATAAGGCCGTAAGACAACATATAGCCGTAAACGATTTCCGAACGTTTGACTGGGGTTGCCAACAAACGATCTAGGGTTCCGCTAGTACGTTCTTTCAAGAGTGCCATCCCTGAAATCAAAAAGACAAAGAAGAAAACGACGAACCCAAGCAAAACAGGAATCATTTTAGCAAAGAATCCGGTGTCCTCGTTACCATATTCATAAGATTCCTTAATTTCAGGAGATTTTACCTTTAGTTGTAATTGTGGAAGGGATTGCTTCACACGGGCTAATAATTGATTGGTGTCTTCACTGGCAATACTGGTGCGTAATACTTGTCGGGTCACCGAAGTTTTAGAGGCATCTGTATTAGCATAGGCTACATGATATTCCCCATCCTTATAAGAGATAACTGCATCTACTTTTTCATCGTTTAAAGCCTCTTTGGCTTTATCCAAGTCTTTGTAGTTTTTGACACTGACATGTTCTAAGTCGTCCATCTTACTTACCAAACTACTTGGCACATCTTGTGTCGCTAGCTTAACAGTCACCGTTGTACTAGCCGAAAACATGATGTTCATCAGCCACATAATAAAGACTGGTGCCACAAACATTAGGGCCAGTGTCCGTTTGTCACGTAGCAATTCTTTGATGACTTTTTTTGCAATGGCAATTGTTCTCATTTCATTCTCCTTCTGCTTTCAAAAAGACTTCCTCAATACTTGAAACACCATAAGATTCTTTTAGCTTGGATGGTGTATCAAAGGCAATGATTTTTCCACCTAATAGTAGTCCGACCTTATCTGTCAGCTCTGCTTCATCCATGACATGGGTTGTAACCAAGATTCCTACACCATTGTCTCTGAGCGCCATCAACTCTTTCCAAATTTTCTTTCGAAGAGAAGGGTCAATCCCAACTGTCGGTTCGTCCAATATCAAGAGTTGAGGATTTCCTAAAAGTGCTATGGCTAGTGACAAACGTCTTTTCATCCCTCCTGAATAACCAGATACAGCCTTGTTTAAGTGATCTGTCAAATCTACCACTTGAGCTACATGGGCAATTTCAGATGACAAGTCTTTCTTAGAAAGTCCTTTGAGCTTACCGAAAAATTGCAAATTTTCCTGACCTGATAAGGCATCATATAAGGCATCTGACTGAGCCATGTAGCCAATATCTCCTAGAATATGACGATTGGGCATGGTATTTTCTAAGACTAAAGCAATACCGCTATCTGCCTTTTCCATTCCTAACATGGTTTTAATCATGGTTGATTTACCAGCACCTGAGGGACCGATTAGACCAATGATTTCCCAGACTGTAATTCAAAACCAACGTGGTTTAACACCAGTTGTTCACCAAAAGATTTTGTAAATCTTGTAAATGTAGCAATGTTTTCATATGCATCCTCCTCAGTGAGTGTTTACTCACTTTTTAAATACGAGATTATTATAGTGAGTGTTCACTCACTTGTCAAGTGATAATTTGAATTTTTTAAATAAAAACACTGGATGATAGCATCCAATGTTTATGACAAAAACTTCTGATGTTAAGAATCTATTCACTATACTCTGAAATAATCTCTCCTATCCACTTTTCTAGGCTCGCACTAGATTCCATCATTGAAAATTAAGGTTTCAATGATGGAATCGTCAGTAACCTAATAAAGAAGTCTACAAATTTATCTTTGATTTTCGACGAGAAGAATTATTTGATTGCGCGTGATTGCAATCCTTCTTCTTCCAAGAAGAGGCGGAATGGTACGAGTTCTTCTGCTTCGTATTTTTCCTTGAAGGCTTTGATCGCTTCTTCTGAGTGTTGTTTTGGATCCAACTCAAGAACTTCTACTGGAAGTGGACGGTGTTGCGTGATGCGAGCATCGATGACAACTGTCTTACCTTCTTTGTTCAATTTAACAGCTTCAGCAACGACTGCGTCGATGTCTTCGATACGGTCAACTGTAAATCCAATAGCTCCTGAGCTTCAGCGATTTTCGCATAGTCAGCATTAGGAAGTCACAACCAAACAAGTGTTTGTTTGTGTCTTCGTATTTTCCTTGATGAAGGCATATTTACCATTTGAGAAGACAACGTTGATAACTGGAAGGTCGTATTGAACGTTTGTGATAACGTCTGGGTAGCACATGTTGAATGCACCGTCACCCATGATGTTCCATACTTGGCGATCTGGATTGTCTTTCTTAGCAGCGATACCACCAGGAAGGGCGATCCCCATTGTCGCAAAGAGTGGAGATGTACGCCACATGTTCTTAGGTGTCATGTGAAGGTGACGAGTAGATGTTTGAGTAGTGTCACCTACGTCGATTGAATAGATCGTCATCTGATCAGCATGTTTGTTGATTGCATTGTAAACTTGATACAATTGCAATTCACCCTCAGTTTTACCTTCGAGTTTGTTCATGTAATCACGCCAGTTTTGGTTGTTCTTCACGTTTGCACGCCACCATGGAGTAGATTCAACTGGATTCACTTTGTCAAGGATTGCTTTCGCTGCTTGACCTGCATCACCAAGGATGGAAGCGTCTAGGGCATGACGTTTACCAAGTTTGTAAGGGTCGATATCTACTTGGATGAATTTTTCAGTATTTTTGAATGCTTCGTAAACTTCAGCAAATGGGAAGTTTGAACCAAGGAAAGAACTGTGTCTGCTTCAAAGACTACTTCGTTGGCTGGTTTCCAACCAACACGGTAAGCAGAACCTGTCAACCCTTCGTAGTCCCATTCGAACGCTTCGAAGTTTTTACCAGTCGTAATGATTGGTGCTTTAATTTTACGAGACAATTCAGTGATCACATCACCCGCACCAACTCCACCGAAACCAGCGTAGATCACTGGGCGTTCAGCATTGTTCAAGATTTCAACAGCTTTATCGATTTCCACTTCGTTCAAGGCAGGAGCGATAAAGTGACGTTCATAGAACCTGATCCGTAGTAAGAGTTTTCGTCGATTTCTTGGAAACCAAAGTTTACTGGAATTTCAACAACGGCTGGACCTTTTTAGAAACGGCAGCACGGCAAGCTTCGTCAATCACTTTTGGCAATTGTTCTGCATAAGCTACACGTTTGTTGTAAACAGCGATACCATTGTACATTGGGTTTTGGTTCAATTCTTGGAAAGCATCCATGTTGAGTTCGGTGTTTGGACGTGATCCAAGGATAGCAAGAATGAGTGTTATCCATAGCTGCATCGTAAACACCATTGATCAAGTGAGTCGCACCAGGGTCCACCTGAACCAACTGCAACACCAATAGATCCGCCAAATTTAGCCTGCATAACCGCTGCAAGAGCACCAGTTTCTTCGTGACGAACTTGCAAGAAACGGATATCTTTGTCTTCGGCCAAAGCGTCTCATAAGTGAGCTAAGTGTTCCAGATGGGATACCGTAGATCGTATCTACGCCCCATGTTTTCAATACGTTAAGCATTGCTGCAGATGCAGTAATTTTCCCTTGAGTCATTCTAACTCTCCTTTAATTCTATTTTGATCCTTAAAATGCAGCATAGCGCTTCTACTTCATCTTTGTGATCATCTCGCCTTGAAAATGAGTTTTTCTGATTTTTCTCATGAAAACGATTTACAAAACGATTACAGTATTAATTTATCACAAAGAGATTCATATGTATAAGGATCTGCTCAGAGATGCTCAATTCCTATTACATAACAGATGCTGAATTTGAGAAATTTTCACAAACTATCTTATAATAGGATATTTTATTATAAAATATATGCTTCTGTTTTCTCTTGTGGCTGTAAGAGAAGAGAAGAGAAAAAAGTGGTACAGAATATTAAATGAATTCTGTACCACTTTTTTTGTTGAGTCTAATCAATTTTCGCAACATTGAGAAGCAGAGAGCTAGTCAAAACAGACAAAGAACTAAGGGCCATGGCAAGACCTGCTAGTTCTGGATTGAGGGTCAATCCCAGTCCTACAAAGACTCCAGCAGCAATTGGAAGCCCAAGGATATTGTAGATAGAGGCCCAGAAGAGATTGAGTAAGATCCTGCGGAAGGTCTTTTGACTCATGTCAAAGGCGCGCACAACGCCAAGCAAATCATTTTGCGTGAGCACGATGCCACCGGACTCGATCGCAATATCCGTTCCAGACCCATAGCGATCCCCACATCCGCAATCGAGAGAGCTGGAGCATCATTGATCCCATCTCCGACAAAGGCGACCTTGCTAGCTTCTTGCAGTTTTGGATGGCGCTAGCTTTTTCTTGAGGAAGGACATCAGCAATGACGGTGTCAATTCCCACTTGCTTAGCAATAGCTTGGGCCACCCGTTCATTATCCCCGTTAACATGACCGTTTTCAAGCCCCGTTCTTTGAGCTTTTTGATCGCTTCTTTTGAGCTGGCCTTTGGAGCATCTTGAATGGCAATCAAGCCAATCACTTGCCCATCCACAGACAAACTGATCACTGTTTTGGCCTGCTCTTGTAAGTCTACCATCCGTTTTTCAAGCTCCGGATCCATCGCTGTCCCGTCATGAAGTTGCCATTTCCCAGGTCACCAACTGCTGGTCGATCTGACCTTGGACCCCTTTTCCTTCAATCGCTTGGAAGTTTTCCACAGGGGATAACACCAAACCTTTTTCTTCTGCTTGTGATAACACCGCTTGGGCTAGTGGGTGTTCTGAAAAAGTTTCAAGACTAGCAGCCAGTGTCAAGACACGCGCTTCATCTCCTACAACATCGGTTACAAGTGGTTGGCCAATGGTAATGGTCCCTGTCTTATCAAACACAACGGTTTGAATCTTTTGCACTTCTTGAAGAACTGTTCCATTTTTAATCAGAACCCCCATCTTGGCACTACGGCCGGTTCCGACCATCAGGGCTGTTGGGGTTGCTAAACCAAGGGCACAAGGACAGGCAATAATGAGGACAGATACTGCATAGAGCATGGCCTCTTGAAGCGATGCGCCCAGAAGCACGGACCAAACCCAGAAAGTCGCAATGGCCAAAATCGTCACCACTGGAACAAAGATACCTGAAATCTTATCCGTCAAATCTTGAATAGGAGCACGACTGGATTGGGCCATTTTGACAAAGTCCACAATTTGAGATAAGAGGGTCTCACTACCGACTTTTTCAGCCTTAAAGAGAATGGTCCCATTGCTGTTGATAGTGGAGCCGATCACTGCATCACCAACTGATTTTTCCACAGGTAAGCTTTCACCTGTCACCATCGACTCATCAATGGTCGTACTCCCTTCTACAATCGTCCCATCAACCGCAATCTTTTCCCCAGGACGGACCCGAATCAAGTCATTAATTTGGATATCTTCTGCCGCCACCTCGACATAGTTCCCATCACGGAGAACTTGAGCCGTTTTTGCCTGCAAATCCAACAACTTTTCCACAGCCTCGGAGGCATTGTTACGCATCCGTTCTTCACAGATTTGCCCTAAGAGGATAAAGAAGATGATAAAACCCGCAGCCTCAAAGTATACTGGCTGACCATAAAAATGCAATACACTATAGACATAGGCTACCAGGGTTCCAAGAGCTACCAAGGTATCCATATTGGAATGGTGCTTCTTAAATGAGGCCCAGGCACTCTTGATAAAAGGTACTCCTGCTACCAACATGATCGGCGTTGTCGCTAGAAAGCCTCCCCAGCGATTGACTGGATGGGAGACAAATCCTGCCCACATCCCAATCATCAAGATCAATAAAGGAAGGGTAAATATACTAGTAATCCAAAAGCGACCCAGTAAACTTAAGACACGACGGCGTTTTTCCACAACCGTGTAGGAACCCTTTTGCATCTTCATTCCACATGAAAACTCAAAGTCCCCTGTTTCTGTCGGGGTAAAGGATATCACCTTATCCACACCGACTTCCAAAGGCTCTAAAATCCCCTGATCTTCAAACAAAATTTCCTTGTAACAGCCAGAAGGATTGACCCGATGGAAGGTGATTTCAGCAGGGATCCCTTTTTGAAGTTGAAATTCCTTTGGACTATAGCCTTTTTCTGCTGTAATACGGATCTTTTGCACTCCGTTTTCCACAACTGCTTTTTGTTTTTCTACCATACCTACTCCTTTATTCCACAATCATGTGACCATGCATCATGTTCATTCCACATGAATAC
>JBKWCO010000062.1:0-7858 GCA_046975465.1 Streptococcus sp.
CTTGTTAACCATGGCAATGGTCAGGCTAAGACTGAAGCTAGTCGTCAAACTGATAAGCAACTGCCATCTACTGGTGAAAAGACAAATCGTGGACTCTTTGTAACAGGTCTCTTAAGCATTCTAAGCCTAGGATTCCTTCGAAAACGTCGAACAAAATAATTAGTAACAACAGGTTATTTCCTGTTGTTTTTCTTTTATTTAGAATCATTCTTATCTGCTCTTTAGAATAGTTCTTAAATAGCCTAAAACCGTTGACAGTGCTGGTTTCTTCTGTTAGTTTAGAATAAGTTCTCTTACATATGAGAGACCATTATTGACTTATCATCGTTCGTTTTTCATATCGAAATAACAAACGATTCACATATATAACGACAAATGTCGAACACTATCTTGAAAATAGGAGACATTCATGAAAAAACTTAACAAACTTGGTGTTGTTCTTTTGGCATCAGGGCTTTTATTGACGGCTTGTGCCAAATCTGGTAATTCAAGCCCGACGAGCTCAAAACTCACAGCCAGTGAGCAAAAGCAATGAAGCAGGCTACAAGTGATTACAAGACTTTCGTAGAAGGCGAAATTGATCAGCTTTTGAAGATACTGAGGGATTCAGTGAAACCCTCAAGTCAGGAAATCTTGAAGAAGCTAAGAAACAATACCCATTGGTTCGTATGGCTTACGAACGTTCAGAACCAATTGCCGAAAGCTTCGGTGAGTCTGATGTGAAAATCGACTACCGTTTGGTTGATTACATGGACGAAAATAAATCAGAAGATGGCTGGTCAGGTTTCCACCGTATTGAACGTATCATGTGGCAAGACAACACGACAGATGGTACAGCTGCCTATGCAGATCAATTAGTCAATGATATCAAGGAACTAAAGGCTAAAATCGCAACTGTTAAAGTCACTCCAGATATCATGTTGACAGGTGCTGTTGATCTTCTTAACGAAGTAGCCACTCAAAAGATTACAGGTGAAGAAGAAGTCTTCTCACACACTGATCTCTACGACTTCCGTGCCAATATTCAAGGGGCTGAAAAAATCTTTGAACTCTTCAAACCATTGATTGAGAAGAAAGATGCTAAGCTTGTGAAGACTTTGGAAACAGAATTCAAGAATGTCAATGGTCTTTTGGACAAACACATGACTGATGAGAAAAACTATAAGTCTTATACAGATTTGAGTGAGGCAGATACTAAGGAATTGGCCGAAGCTGTAACTAAACTTGGTGAACCATTATCACAAATGGGTGTTATCCTAGATGGGAAATAAGAAAAATGACTGACGAAAAATTTTTAGATAAAAAAATGGACCGTCGTGAATTTCTTAAAAAAGCAGGTATTGGAGGGGCTGGGCTTGCGCTTGGTCTTTCTGGTGCATCTGCTTTTTTCGCTAATCAGGATAGTTCAAGTAAAAGGCTTATGATGGTGATGAAGATATCACTTTTTATGGTAAGCACCAGGCTGGGATTACGACCCTATGCAGAAGGCTTGTTACTGGTGGTGCTAGATCTTCACACAACAGATAAAAAGTGATTCAGCTCTTTAAAGACTGGACCGATTATAGTAGTAAATTGGTCGAAGGGCAGTTGGTTCAAAAATGGGCTAATGGGTTCTTACCACCAAAGATACAGGGAAACGGTCGGACTGAACCCTATCGCTGAGCCTGACGTTTGGTGTCTCTGCTAGCTTTTCAAGAAATTAGGTTTGGAATCTAAACGTCCCAAGCTCTTTCGTGATTTGCCTCCTTTTCAAAGGAGCAGTTGCAGGACAAATACACTGGTGGAGATATCGTCATTCAAGCCTGTGCAGATGATGAACAGGTAGCCTTTCATGCTGTCCGCAATCTGATCCGCAAAGGTCGTAATAAAATCACCATGAAGTGGAGCAAATCTGGTTTTGCAGCTATCGGAGACCGTAAGGAAACGCCTCGAAATCTCTTTGGCTTCAAGGACGGTACTGCCAATGTTACGACGGAAAAGGAATTCGACAAGGTTGTCTGGACGGATAGTAAAGATTGGATGAAGGATGGTTCTTACATGGCTCTTCGTCTGGTACAGATGCACTTGGAAACTTGGGATCGTACCAATTTGCAGGAACAAGAAAACACCTTTGGCCGTTACAAGGAATCAGGTGCTCCCTTTGGTAAGAAAGATGAATTTGACGAAGTAGATTTATCAAAACTACCAGTCGATTCTCATGTGCGTTTGGCTAAAGAAGTAGACCTTCCTATCTTACGTCGTTCTTATTCTTATTCTGATGGTATTGATGAGAGAACTGGCCAGTTTGATTCAGGTTTGATTTTCATTGCCTACCAGAAGGATCCAGACCGTTTTGTTAAAATTCAGACCAATCTTGGTGCTGTAGACAAGATGAACGAGTACATCACCCATATCGGAAGCGGGCTCTTTGCTTGCTTTGCTGGGGTGGAGAAAGGAGGCTACCTTGGTCAAGCACTCTTTGAATAAACTCATCGTTTTGGTGGGGTTACTGGCCTTATTCTGGTCCTATCCAGTTGCTGAATCCTATAGTGATCTCTATATCAAAATCACAGATGCAACAACAGCTGTTCAAAATAAAGATCAAGCTAAAGCTAAGGAATTGGTTGGTGAGATTAAGTCCGATTTTGAAACTAAAGAAAATCACGATTCCAAGGCTGGTAAAGAAGTCAGCAAGGCTCTTGATATTAAGGGCGATGTAACAGAAGAAGATTTAACCACTATCTCGTCAGCCCTTCTTAAATTTGAAAAGAGCAAAATCCTGTTGATTTAGACGCAGAGAAGGAAAAACTAAATACTCGCCTTGAGCCTTATTTCAAGAACTTACAGGATGCCATCACAGCTAAAGACCTAGCCGCGACCCGCAAAACTTACGGTGAATTAAATAATGCTTGGACACGAAATGAAGCTGTTGTCCGTGACCATAGTACTGCCTACTACGGCAAGATTGAGACGGCTATTTCACTTTTACGCAGCAGCATTGAGACGGAGCCTACTGATTTCACCAGTATCCAGTCATCTTACGATGATCTCAAGGGTGGGATTGATGACTTTATCAAGGGCGTCCCTCTTGATAGTACAAGCTCAAGTTTAACCCTAAAAGATGGTATTAAACTCTTGGAAAAGGCTCTAAGTCAATTCCAAGCAGGTGATGAAAAAACGGCTGCGGCATCTATGAAGAAGTTCATCACTATCTGGCCAACCATTGAAGATGACGTGAGCACGACTAACCCTAGCCTCTATGCGAGCGTGGAGAGCGAAACGCCTGTTATCATGGTTAAGGGGAAAGAAAAGGCTTATCAGATAAAACTCCAAGCCTTAATTACAGATTTATCTGCTATCGATACTAGCGCTTCTTATAATGCCTTTGATGCCATGTTGATTCTCTTGCGTGAAGGAGTAGAAGCCTCCTCATCGTTATGGCCCTTGTGACAACTCTTAAGGTAGCCAAGATGCGTAAGGGACTCAAATGGGTTTATGGCGGAGCCCTTGCTGGTGTTCTTGCCAGCGCAGTTATAGCTGTTATCTTGCAAGTTGTCTTTCCAGCTGTGACCTCTGGGGCTAACCGTGAAATTATTGAAGGTGGCGTTGGTATCTTTGCAGTTGCGATGATGATTCTTATCGGAATATGGCTCCACAGCAAGTCTTCAGTTAAACAGTGGAATGACTTTATGGATCGTCAGATGAAGGCGGTGACATCTACCGGAAGTTTTGTGTCCATGTTTGCCCTCAGTTTCTTGGCTGTCTTCCGTGAAGGTGCCGAGACAATCCTTTTCTATGTTGGTATTATCCCACGTATCACGACAGCTAATTTCTTGATTGGTATTGGTTTAGCCATTGCAGTTCTTGTTATCATTGCTGTAGCTATGACTAAAGCGAGTCACTATATTAAAGCACATCATCTTCTTTATTTTAACTTGGTTGATTTATGCCCTGGCCTTTAAGATGCTCGTATCAGCATTCATGCCCTTCAGTTGACTAATATGATGTCTAATCATTTGATTAGTGGTTTCCCAACCATTGATTGGGCTGGTATCTATCCTAGCTGGGAAGTCCTAATTCCACAACTTATCTTTATTGTTATTATTGCCTTTGTAACGGTGAAACAGCATGGCAAGAAGTAAGGACGAGATGACCATTGTTGAGCATCTGGTGGAATTTCGGAGACGTTTTATTGCAGTAGTGTTATGCTTTTTCTTAGTTTTCTGTATCACCCTGTTGTTTGCTGGGGAGCTCTATGCTTATCTGACTAGAGGATTTGATAAGCCCTTATTGGTTCTAGGACCTAACGATATTCTCTGGATTTACATTAATCTAGCAAGTCTCATGGCTTTTTCGGTGACGCTGCCTTTCACGACCTACCAGATATGGCAGTTTGTGAAACCAGGTTTGAGGGATAATGAAGCGCGTGCAATCTTTGCTTATATACCTGCAACTTTTGTCTGTTTTGTATTGGGTTTGGCTTTTGGTTATTATTTTGTTAGTCCAGCTATCTTAGAAGTGCTTTTAAAACTAGGCGAAGGGCTCTTTGTATACAAATTACAGCACAAAACTACCTTACTTTCTTACTGCATACGACAGTGCCTTTGGCTGTTCTCTTTGAACTTCCCGTAGTTGTTAGTTTCCTAACCTCTATAGGTATATTGACACCAGTATTTCTGACACGCTATAGACGCTATGCTTACTTTATTCTCTTGGTTTTGGCGGTTGTTTTGACACCAGCCGACTTTATTAGTGACTTGGCTATGACTGCTCCCTTAATCTTACTCTATGAAGTTAGCGTAACTCTTAGTAAGCTCATTTATAAACGTAAACAAAGAAAATATAAAGATAAATAGAAAGGAGATCTCATGGGAATTCTACGTGATATCGGAGCCCCAGGACTTATCATCATTGTCCTAGGAGCCCTCCTCATCTTTGGTCCTAAACGCTTGCCTGAACTCGGCCAATCCATCGGTAAAATGCTTTCTGAATTTAAAGCAGCCGTAAATAAGACTGATGATAAAAAAGGACAGAAGACAAGACTAAAGACTAGGATCTCTACTTAGTGAATATCTTCAAGTTTCTTGACAATTATAAGCTTTTATGACATAATACTCTTGTATTGAATAGTAAGTCTATATCATAGGCAAGAAAAGACCCCAAGCTAACTTCCACATAAGCTCGGGGTCTTTTTAGCACTATCTATCCTTGTTTAACCACTTGTCGATTAGACGAAGGATAACACCGACCACAATAGGTCCGATGATAGTTTTGAATAGTAAATCCATCATAGGCAAATTCACCTCCCTTCGTAGGCGGTGTCGAGGTGCCAAGGGCTATTATATCATAGATTGATAGAGATATGGTTAGTGAGTATCAGGAAGCAAAAGTTAGAATGTGATTTAATCATGCCAAACAAAAAATCAGCTCCAGTGGGCTGATTTTTTTGTGCTACAAGCTGATACGTTTTTCTGTTTCAGCGTCGAAGAAGTGACCTTTAGCAACGTTGAAAGTAAGGTTAACTTTTTCACCTGGATTGTGGAAGTCACGCGCATCAACACGAGCAGCAAATTCAGTTTCTCCAAGTTTTAGGTAAAGCATTGTTTCTGCACCGAGGAGCTCTGAAACGACGACTTCAGCATCTACATTGGCATCTGGATATACTTCTTGAACGATTGGACGGCTTGAAACATCTTCAGGACGGATACCAAAGATAACTTCTTTACATTGATAACCAGTTTCTTTCAAAATTTTAGCTTGACCTTCAGAAATTGCAATATCCAAGCCTTCAGAGTTAGTGATACGGTTGCCATCAACTTTGACATTGAAGAAGTTCATAGCAGGACTTCCGATAAATCCGCAACAAATTTATTGGCTGGCTCATTATAAAGTTCTTGAGGTGTACCAATTTGCTCGATACGACCGATAGTACCAGAACCATCAGGGTTCTTAGTAGAACTCATGATAACGATACGGTCAGCAAGGGTCATGGCTTCTGTTTGGTCGTGAGTTACGTATATGGTAGTTGCCCCAATATTACGAGTGATTTTAGCAATTTCGGCACGCATGGTAACACGAAGCTTAGCATCCAAGTTTGAAAGAGGCTCATCCATGAGGAAGACTTTAGCATCACGAACGATAGCACGTCCCATAGCTACACGCTGACGTTGACCGAGAGGTCAGCTGGTTTACGATCAAGAACTCAGTCAAACCAAGGCTAGCAGCAGCTTCACGCACACGTTTGTCGATATCGTCTTTTTATATTTACGAAGTTTAAGACCAAAGGCCATATTTTCATAGACAGTCATGTGTGGGTAAAGGGCGTAGTTTTGGAATATCATGGCAATGTCACGGTCTTTTGGTGATTTGTCATTAACCACTTCACCATCGATATAGAGTTTACCTTCAGTGATTTCTTCAAGACCAGCAACCATACGGAGAGTTGTGATTTACCACATCCTGAAGGCCCTACGAAAACGATGAATTCTTGTCTTTAATGTCGATACTAAATCTTCGACAGAGTAGTGAGTTGCATTTGGGTATTTTTGTAAATTTTATCCAGTTTAAGAGTTGTCATATCATTAATCCTTTATTATTTAACTGATCCGCGTTACCCCTCAACATAGTATTTCTGCATGAAGATAAAGAGAAGGGTGATTGGGATGGCGATGATAATAGCACCTGCGGTAAATGGAAGGAACCATTCATTGATAGCGTCTTGGTTAAGCATTTGATAGAGTCCAAGGGCAACAGTATATTTATCTTTAACGTCACCGAGGATAACAGATGCAAAGATGAAGTCTACCCAAGGTCCCATGAAGGCCATGAGGGCAGTGTAGACGATGATTGGTTTAGAAAGTGGCAAGGTAATCTTAGTGAAGATTTGAAGACGAGTTGCGCCATCAATCATTGCTGATTCATCCAATGAGTAAGGAATGGTATCAAAGAAACCTTTCGCAATGTAGAAACCAAGAGCTGCCCCAGCAGAATATACCAAGACCAAAGATGTCAAGGTTTGTGTCAAATTGAGGGCCTTCAAAATGTAGTAGACCGCAATCATTGACATGAATCCAGGGAACATGTTAAGTACAAGTGCCAATTTCAAGAAGCCATTTCTGTGTTTGAATTTAATACGGCTAAGTGAGTAGGCCATACCTACGGTAATCAAAGTTGAGAGGATACAAGTACATGTGGCAACGATGAAGGTATTGATGAACCATTTTCCAAATGGATAAGCATCGCTGGTAAACAGTTTAATGTAGTTATTAAAAGTGTAAGTCTTAGGGAAGAAGTAAGGCACCGCATTAGCTCCTTCACCACGGAAACTTGTAAGGAAGATCCAAATAATAGGAATCAACCAGATAACAGCTAGAACTGTCAATAGAATATAAGTACCAGTTAGGTAAAGATTTTTCTTACGTTTCATTATTTAGCAGCCCCTTCCTTGAATGAAGATGATCTTGTGTAGGCCAAGAGACTGAAGGTTGCAGAGATGACGAAAATCAAGATACCGATAACAGATGCCAAGTTGTAGTCTTTAGCGCTAACAGTCAGTTTGTAGAGCCAAGTTACCAAGAGGTCAGTTGAACCTGCTTGATAGTATTCAGAGTTAGTAGGTCCACCACCAGTAAGGAAGTAGATAACGTTGAAGTTATTGATATTACCGATGAATTGTTGAATCAAAGATGGTGCCATAATCAAGAGAATTTGTGGGAAAGTGATACTCTTGAAAATTTGGAATTTACTTGCCCCATCAATTTCAGCTGCTTCAATTTGCTCAGTTGGCAAGTTCATGATGATACCAGTTGCGACCAACATTGTAAATGGAATACCAATCCACATATTAACAAAGATAATAGAGAACTTAGCCCAGAGAGGG
>JBKWCO010000063.1:0-7756 GCA_046975465.1 Streptococcus sp.
ATCAGCTGTTTCTGCTTTGTAGTCTTTGTAGCGTTGGCTCTTGGTGAGCTGGCTTTCTCCAGATTGCTTCTTAGCACCCTTACGATAGTGTTGGACATAGTAACGAAGTTCATCGAGTCCGACATACCATTCTCTGGCAAAGCGTTTGAGATGGTCGTCGATGATGGCTTCAATCATAGTGTCCAAGACACCAGTGATAGATTGTCCTTGGTAATCTTTAGGATTGGCTTGGACTTCTTTCCACAGGTTTCGGATGATTTCGGCTAGTTTAGGATTTGTCCTCTCTAGGCTCTGGATATAGTTATCAACCGTTTCGATATCTTTATCACTGAGGGCCTGTGGATTATCTTCTTCCTGCTGAATCATACTTTGAATCAGGGTCAGGATGTAAGCATAGTTAATCTCATCGACTTGGACTGATTCCAGTTCGTAGTGGATATCAAAGATTATCATCACCATCGTCTTCTGCTCTGCTTTTGAGCTCTGCTAGGATATTTTGATAGATTCCTAGATAGGTTTCGAGCTTTTCATCTGATAGTCCTGTTTCCGCATAGATAGCCGCTTCATCATATTCACTATAGACACGGATAGACGCCAGATACTTGTCAAAAGTTTGATAACCCTTGGCAATGCGACGGAGTTGTGGGCTAGTAGCCTGCTCAATCGTGATGACATAGTTTTCCACATCTTCCACTTTTACTTGGAAGTCTATCCAGGCTTGGATGAAATTGGCTTTTTCTTCTGCCCAGTCTGGGGCAGTAACATCATTTCACCACCGTTTGAGTAGAGTCTAAGGGCGTTATCCACAGCCTCTTTAAAGGCTTCTGGTCTTTGGAAGGTGATGATATGACCATAGCGCTTTTACTGTCAAAGATGCGGTTGGTGCGACTAAAGGCTTGAATCAAATCCTGTGGACGCATGGGCTTACGGTCAATAAAGAGAGTGGATAGACATGGGGCATCAAAACCTGTCAAAAGACGGTCAACGACGATGACCAAATCCAACTGCTCATTGCGAGGAATGTATTTATCTAACTTTCTAGCTAAACGATTATTGATATCCGTGTTAAAGCCACGAAAATCAGCCATATTAAAATGGGTACCGAACTCCTGATTGTAGTCGTCCATGACCTGCTTCATGTGCTCTTGGTAGTCGATAGACTCTTCTTCATTTTCCGACACTGAGTAGGTGACTGTCATCTTTGGAAAGTCGGGTAGCACGCGCTTAGCTCGCTCTGACACCTTGACACGTTCGTGTCCTGCCTTGATACTCTTGAGCAGATTGTAATAAGACTGAGCTTGTGGAATGGACTTAACCGTTAAGATAGCCTCGTAGGTCTTGCCCACACCATTTGGAAAGCCCAACTGTTGATAACTTTTGTTTAGGATAGCATCCAAGACTTCTAGCATGTGTTCTTTATCTTCATAAACAGAGTCAGGAAGGTCTTCTTCAGGAATCGGCGAAATAATGGTATTACGATAGTCCACCTTAAATCCCAGAACTGCCCCGTCATGGATGGCTTCTTTGACCGTATACTCGTGTAGGCGTTCGCCATATTGTTGGTGGGTGGTTTGTGCCAAATCGCCTAATTGCTTGCGTTTATTTTCCTTGAAAATCGGTGTACCAGTAAAGCCATACCAGAGCGAATTGTGGAAAAAGCCCTTGATATCCTTTTGCGTCTGAGGTGTGACCGCACGGTGACATTCATCCACAACGAATGCTACACGGAGGTCCTTGATTTTTTCCGAATCCTTTTGGTAATTACCTTCTCCAAACTTGCGCATCATGGTTGTGATTTTCTGGATAGTCGTCACAATCACTCGCTTATCATTTCCTACCAAACGCTTGACCAAGTCATGAGTATTGTCTGTTTCGTCGATATCGATGACATCATTGGCTGCATAAGAGAAAAGGACGACGTGGTCTGCTGGTCAAGGTCCCTACGGTCGACGACGAAAATTGTCTTCTGAATGGCTGGAATCTGCAAGAGGTTGCGAGCCACCTTGTAGGAGGTTAGGGTCTTACCAGAACCCGTGGTATGCCAGATATAGCCAGATTCCTGACGGCGAGAGGCATCCTGGACAGACTCAATGGCATGGATCTGGTAGGGACGCAGGAGGATGAGGGCCTTCTTACTATCGTCGATGACCGAGTACTGCATGACCATCTGGTGGGCACGTGGAATAGACAGGACTTCGTGGGCAAAGTCCATGAAGGCTGGTCATGGGTTTATTATCTTTATCCACCCAAGATGTTAAAAATTGTTTATTAAGCTTATCCTCTCGTGCAGCTGCAATATAACGTGTATCAACCTTATTAGTCACAACAAACATCTGAAGGGCGGAATAGATGCCACGTAACTTTCCTTCACGGTCATACTTTTTGATTTGATGAAAGGCATCCAAAAAGGCCACACGAGGACTCTTGAGCTCGATATGGATAAGAGGAAGTCCATTGATCATCAGGGTTGTATCTAAACGACGGTCCTGATCTTGAGGATAGGCCTTGTCACGTTCCACCTGATTGACCACTTCGTAACTGGATTTTCCAGCAGCAATATTGTCACGCCAGATGACAGAAAGTCGGATAGTCCCAAGGCTAGCATCCTCACGTTGCACCTCGACTTTGGCAATACCATTTTCACCAGCCAACCACTTAGCAGCTTCATAATAGTTAACGAAGTTAAGCTGATTCTTGATTTGACGCTTCTCCTGGTCGGTCAAGGGATGGTCAGCAAGGAGGGCAACGTTATTTTGCGCTAACTTCTCAAAAAGTGATCCCATAATTGACCTTCATTTTTAAGTCTGGGCGATAGGTCCACTGGCTCTCACCAGAGGTTAATTGCTCGATTAATTGACGTTCTATCTCAAGTTCTGGAACTGTGGCATGACTTATCCTTTCAACATTGTCAAATCCCTTACATTATAGCATTTTCACGTTTCTTTCACGTTTGGAAAATTCTACAAAAAACAAGGAGTCCGTGTTAATCGTTTAGAATAGTAAATCATAATTGTATGAGACATTATCTTCCTAAACTTACTTTACATGTGATCAAGTGGGACCACTGCCAATGTCTTACCTAGACTAGCCAGTATTTTAAGAACCGTATCTAACTGGTGCCGTTTTCCCTGTCTCCATACGTGCAATAACAGGTTGTTTGACACCACTCAATTCTTCAAGTTTCTTTTGGGAGATACCTTGTTTTTACGAGCATCAATAATCCAAGCATCAGTGCGACACGGAGTTCACTTGCTGCGATTTCTTCTTTAGTGAAAATAGTTTTCTGTAAATCATCCCAACTACTTCCAATTGCTGGATTCTTTTCTAGGGTCATCTTACAATCCTCGCTTTCTAATGTCATCTAAAGCTTTTGAGCCTTCGTCAGCTCACGCCTTGGATTTTTGTGTCTTTTCACAAAATGATGAAGCAAAATAAAACCATCATCTAGCCATGCTGCTAATAAAATTCTATCTCTTAAGGGCCTTAGTTCCCAAATATCTCCTTCTAAATGTTTAATGAATGGCTCACCAATCGGGTCCTCTATTTTTAACATAGTCAGGTAGTCTTGAATTTTATGCAATTTGATTCGGAATCTTTACTTGAATTCATAGATAATGTTTCAATATACTCTCTTACAGGTTCATGTCCATTTCTATCTTTATAAAAATGAATAGGGTACATATCAATCTCTCTTTCTTTATTATAACTCATAAGTACTTATTTGTAAATACTATAAGTTATTGTTTTTTAAATATCGCTATTCAAATTTATTATTCGTAAAGTTAAAGAAGATGTTAAAAGCCGCTTAAGTGGCTCAGAATTTCAATAATTAATGATATAGACATGAGTAAGACCAAATTTTGTAGCCCTTTCCATCTGTGAAATGGCTTATCAAACTTTATTCCCCCTATGATCGTAAACCCTGTGGCTTGTTGGTTACCAGATGGTCTGTCTAAATCTGACACGTCGTGGTTGTGGACATAGGGACTGCCTCCGCAATATCTTGGGCTTGGAGGGCTTCCAACCTTGATAGACCTTGGCTGCTTGTCCTATCCCGTGAAAGCGAACTTGAGAAAAGTCTGTCTCAACGATACCGGCTGAATGGTTGTCACCTTGATATCCGTAGCAATGGTATCGATACGAAGCCGTCACTAAAAGTTTTCACTGCAGCCTTGGTAGCTGAGTAAACGGCAGCACCTGCGTAGGCATAGATGCCGCCGTAGAGCCCATATTGATGATATGGCCCTCATTGCAGCAACCATGCTTGGCAAATCTGACGTGTCACCATCATCAAGCCCTTGACATTGGTATCGAGCATGGTCAGCAGGTCCCACTCTTCATAATCTTGATAGGTTGTTAGGCCTAGTGCTAGACCTGCATTATTGACCAAGACATGGACTTGCCCCACACTTTTGAGAATGGCTTGGCAAACATCTTGACTATATCCATATCGGTGACATCCAGTGCAAAGGTCCAAACTTTTGGTCTGGATAGGTCGCTTCAAATTCTGCTTTTAGAGCTTCTAAGCGCTCTACACGGCGCCCTGTCAAGATCAGGTTATCCCCCTCTCTGGCAAAAGCACGCGCCGTTGCTTCGCCAATGCCTGATGTTGCTCCTGTAATTAGTACATTTCTATGCATCATATTCTCCATTTCATCACTCTAAACCTCTAATCGTGATTCCTTAACTCGCTTAACTTCTTAATGAAATCAGGAAGCTCTAGCTTGGGCAGGGTAGATTTTTATTTCCTGACTTCCAAAATATCCAGAGTAACTGGTTGAAACCGTCTTGCAAGACCTTCTTTTGTTTGTCCGAGAGATTGCCAAATTCTTGTAGCATCTGACCTATCTGTGGCAAGGCTTGGATGCCAATATCATCGAGGCTTTCAATACCTGAATCAAGGATGGTATCAAAACCAAATCGCAAACTTGCTGAGTTCTTGATTGGGCAAGGTCTCAATCCACTCTTGGAAGGTTTCTTCCAAACGTTGACTCAACTCTGTTGGCTGGTCCTCATAAACAAAATCATTTGCCACTAAATCAACCTCCCAAGTCAAGGCGTTATGTTGAGCAAATCCAATGCCTTCTGCTGCACTAGCTGGGCAGGCCTATCCCAATAAAGCATGACTCCCACAACTGATTCTTGAGGTCTGATAACCGTCATCTTGGGTTTTAACTCTTGGTAAGAAGTCTTCTCTAAGAGGGGCTTCATCAAGCCCGGAGAATCAAGAAGCAAGAGCTCTGCTATTTGCTCACGCAAGACAGTCGAACTCTGAACAGCCGAATAGAGGGCAAGATTGCCACCCTTGGAGTGTCCAGAAACAACGATATGGCCACTGAGGTTTGGCAAGTGCTTCTCCAGAAAGGCCATGGCTGAGCGATGGGCAGGAATTTCCCGACTGTAAGTCAGCTGAAAATCCTCCTTCCATCCAATGACGCTATCATCTGTCCCACGAAAGACAATCTGCTGGTAGTCCAATTCAGGAAGACTGAAAATCATAGCCGCAAACTGCTTTTCCACTTCCTTGTCCAAGACACTACAGTAGTCACTTAGATTAAGTCCAGCGAAACGCCTAGACCTGACCATGGCTTCAGCCAAATCTACCCGTTCCTTAGTTACCATGAAGCTGTAGTCTGGAGTTAAGTCCTTTCCTTCAGCATAGTCATGTAAATTGATGGTTTCCTTCAAATCACTTGCTGAGAGCCATTTTTCATAAGTCAGGTAGCCAATTTCATTAATACAAACCTTATCCAAAATATTAAGAGGCTCTTGGTCGAAAGGCAAATCCTTAACCTTTTCAAGATAATCGATTAAATTGGACATCATTACTCCTTAAAGTCTTTCTTACTTTGATTTTACTAGAATTTTCAATAATTTGTTAGTGAAAAATGTGATATGATAAGAGAAATTATTTATTAGGAAAAGGAAGCTTATGACTATTTCACGATTTTACCGTATCTTACTAGCTCTCTGTGGACTAGTAGGAGTTTCTATCCAAATCCATGATGATGGTTGGGGCATGTTGCTCTACTACACCGTTTTGTCCAATATCCTGGTCTTCTCCAGTTTGATTTTCTTCATCTTCTATGACTTCAAAAAAGGGGATGCGACAACTAACACCAAACTCTTACGTTACAAGGGTGGTGTAACCATGGCTATCCTCATCACTGGAGTCATCTATCATATCCTCTTGGCACCTATTACGGAACCTGAGAAATTCTGGACCCTCCGTAACTTCTTGGTCCACTATATTGTGCCTTGGGGATTGGTGCTTGATACCCTCATTTTCGATGCTAAGAAAGCCTACCGTCTCCGTGAACCAATTTACTGGTCAGTGGTCCCTCTGTCTTACTTTGCCTTTGCCCTTCTAAATGGATTAGTCTTAAAATTGCCTATTCCACATAAAAAATAGTCCCTTCGCCTACTTCTTTATCAATGTCAACAAGTTGGGCTGGAACAAGGTTTTGCTTAATGTCCTCTAATTAGTGCTGGCTACATTGCTGTGGGCTACCTCATCTATTTCTTAAAACGATTTATCGGACGCAAAACCGACGTAGACAAAGGCCATTTCTCTTAGCAAATCTCAGAATTGAAATTCAAAACGCTTGAAGTCTGATTTCAAGCGTTTTAACACGATAAAAAGTCACTTTGGGCGTTCAATAGTGTGGCTATTCTTCCCCAAAAACACATGAGAAAGCTATAGACCTAGTGCTTCAAGGTCAAAAGCATTGCCATTTCTCCTGAAAGAAGCTATGATGAAGGTATGAATGATTTAAAAACACTACTGAATCACCTGCCCTATAAATTAGCAGCCTATGATGCCCAAGGAAACTTTCTCTACGACAACGGTGGCGCTGACGGTAGTTTCTTCCCCCGTGAGTCTGAAAATCTGCCTGATTGGGTCATGTCTGAAGTTCTAGCATCCTCTACCAAAGAAAGAAGTTATCAGATTCCAACTGACAGTTTTGATCAAGTCCTCATCCAGACCTACCAAGCTGCTATCGACAACGAAGGAAAAGTCCTAGGATTTTGGGAGACTATTTATGATTTGAAGCAACCTCTCAAGACCTATCTGGATAGCTCTGCTCAAGCACTAGTAGCCTGGTCGGATGCCACTAGTGGCGCTAGTTTCAAGGAGGAAACTGACTTTTAAGCTAAATTTCTTGCTTTAATAAATGAAAAATTCACTTAATTCAAGACTAGCTCAAAACACCCTTATTCATAAAATGTGCCTAAGTCAGCACTACAAAGGCTTTTTGGAAATCAGTCACTTTAATATCTCTCACAGAATTTATAAACACTCTATTTTGCATTTTTGCGCTATTTAAGGTAAAATGGGAGTAATGAGAAAAAGAATAAAACCGATCGTTGTTTACGTGGTTCTAGCTCTTTTAGGATTAGCATTAGTTATTGCAAATATTCACAATACGTCCAAACAGCAGGCGCATCTCCAAAACGTGAAATCTGCTATTCCTTCTGCTACTACACCGAAAACAACAACCAGTAGTACATCTAGTAGTTCCGACGAGGAGCTGAAACTCAATCCCATTATCGACCTTTCGGGGTGGCAACTACCTCAGGATATCGATTACGATGTCTTGTCAAATCATATTTCTGGTGCTATTATCCGTGTCTTTGGCGGATCACAGATTAGTAAGGATAGCAATGCCGCTAGTTCGAATGGGGTTGACAAATCTTTTAAAACACATATCAAAGAACTCCAAAAACGTGATGTTCCAGTTGCCGTCTATTCCTA
>JBKWCO010000064.1:0-7693 GCA_046975465.1 Streptococcus sp.
ACGACGGTCAAAGGCCTCATCGAAAACATCTAAAGCATATTGCTCTTCCAAGTCCAAACCATTTTCCGACAAAATAGGCAAGTCCGACTTAAGGGCATTGTAGCCGATAAGTGGAGTGTCACCAACAAATGATTTAAAATCCGCCAGAACAGACTCTAGCTTTGGTGCCTTGGCAATCTTATCGGCTGTAATCCCCGTCAAACCATTAATAAAGGACTGCAAAGGAACATCCGAATAAACAAAAGAGTCAAACTGATCAACTTCCTCATGCTGGTCCATCTTAACGGCCGATACCTGGATAATATGGCTAACCCCATCCACTGTGTTGAATTCCAAATCAAAGGCAATATAAGTTTCTACATTTTCCATCTTTATCTCCTACAATAGTTAAAGCTGAGACTGAGTCCCAGCTTCTTTTTATTTTCCAAATAGTCGTCCAAAGAACCCCTTTTTAGAAGCTTCTTCTTGTTTGGTTTGGATTTCTTCCACTTGAGCTTTGGCTTCGTCAACCTCAACCTTAGCCTCATCGAGTTCCAGTTTAAGCTCTTCCTTGTCCTTCATAGCAGTCAAGGTCAATTGTTGCTGTTGATCAATCTGCTTGTCCTTTTCAGCGATTTGAACGTCTTTGACACGCAATTGATCATCCATGTTAGACAACTGCTCGTCCTTAGCCTTCAACTGAGCATAAAGACGGGCAATCTCAGAGTTTTTCTCGTCTACAAGAATCTCCAACAACTCACGTTGCTTTGTTTCTTCATCGATTGGCTCATCGTCAAAGATGGTTTTCTTGTAGATTTCCTCCAACTTAATCAAGCCACTGCGTTTAACGACAGTAACCCCTTTAGCATTTTTTTCTAGATCTTCTTCTGGAAGTTGTTTGACACGATTATTGACTGCTTGACGACTAACGCCAAGGATTTCAGCAATCTCGCTGACTGTCTTTTCAATACTCATAATAGCCTCATTTTCTCTTGAAATGTCTTACTATGAGAATATCACAATCACTCCTTTCTGTCAATTTGACAAGACAATTCCCCGTCCCTAATATGGGTTTTTAGAGTCATTATGTTAACCTTAAATTCTGAGCATTTGCTTGATAGGCCAAAAGTATTTTGATAGACTATTGCTCGGGTATAAATGTATTTGAAGGATTTTGCTTAAACAATCAGTACTTAAAGGCTTATCTTTATTAGTACCAGATCTGTTGTATCTAGGAATGGTGGAGTCCTATTCCGCAAGACTTGATTTTTCTTCTCCAATTGTCTGTAGGTTCTTGCAACTATCGTTGCGAAGAATTTGCTTGATACAAGCACAAGTCACATTATCTCCAACGATGGGTTTGTTGGGGATTTTTTGATGTTACGGCGTATTCCCATTACAAACATTATGACTAAAGCAGATTGAAAAAAGCCCAAAGTATGACATAATAAACAAAAGTAAAATAGAGAAAGGTCCTATGAAAAACTTCCGTGATGATATCAAAGTCAACGATCTAGTCCAACCTTATTTAGAACCTATCGTTGAACAAATGACCACCGTGTTTGATCCTGAGATGAGCTAGACATCTATAACCTTGGCTTAATCTATGAAATCACCCTTGATGAAACTGGCCACTGCTACTTTCTCATGACTTTTACAGATACTGGCTGTGGTTGCGAAGAGACGATGCCTTACGAAATTGCTGAAAAACTCAAATCAATTGATGGTATCAGTCTGTAAAGGTCGAGACTACTTACTCGCCTGTCTGGAAGATGACCCGTATCAGTCGATATGGTCGCATTGCCTGGTATTTCGCCTCGAGGTGGAAAATAATATTAAAACTGGTTGGATAGTTCCAACCAGTTTTTTCTCTATTTTTGTTGAGGGTGACCAACTGATAGACTTTCACCAAATCACAATGCTTTCAGCGACTACCTTCGACTTCCTAACTCAAAAATCACACCGCACATATATCGGTGTGATTTCTTTATGTCAGTAAATTAGGCTTACCTGATTTATCCATGTTCCAGAAGTCGGTAACAGCACCACGTGAGGCTGAAGAAACGATGTGAGCGTATTTACCGAGGACACCACGACTATAAAGTGGTGGCAACTCAGTTTCAGCTTTACGTTTTGCCAACTCTTCGTCTGAAACGTGCATAGTGATTTCTTTGGTATCTTGGTCAACTGTAACCATGTCCCCTGTGTGAAGGTAGCAATTGGACCACCAACCTGAGCTTCAGGTGCAATGTGACCAACAACTAGGCCATAAGTACCACCTGAGAAACGTCCATCTGTCAAAAGGGCAACCTTGTCCCTTGACCCTTACCAACAATCATTGATGACAAGGACAACATTTCTGGCATACCAGGACCACCCTTAGGACCTACAAAACGTACAACAACTACATCGCCATCAACGATTTCATCAGAAAGAACTGCTTCGATGGCATCTTCTTCTGAGTCAAATACTTTAGCAGGACCAGTGATGTTACGAACTTTAACCCCTGATACTTTGGCAACCGCACCTTCTGGAGCCAAGTTACCTTTCAAGATAATCAATGGACCATCAGCACGTTTAGGATTTTCAAGCGGCATGATGACTTTTTGACCTGGTGTCAAATCATCGAAGGCCTCCAAGTTTTCTGCAACAGTCTTACCAGTACATGTGATACGATCACCGTGAAGGAAACCATTCTTAAGAAGGTATTTCATAACGGCTGGCACACCACCAACATTGTAAGGTCTTGAAGACGTATTGACCTGAAGGTTTCAAGTCCGCCAAGTGAGGCACGCTCTTGGAAATCATTGAAATCTTCAAGCGTCAAATCAACGTTAGCTGCATGAGCGATAGCGAGCAAGTGCAACGTCGCATTTGTTGAACCACCAAGCGCCATTGTTACAGTGATAGCATCTTCAAAGGCTTCACGTGTCAAGATATCTGATGGTTTAAGACCTAGTTCAAGCATCTTAACAACTGCACGACCTGCTTCTTCGATATCTGCTTTCTTCTCAGCTGATTCTGCAGGGTGAGATGATGATCCTGGAAGACTCATCCCCATTACTTCGATTGCTGTCGCCATTGTGTTGGCAGTATACATACCACCACAACCACCAGGGCCAGGGCAGGCATTACATTCAAGATCTTTAACCTCTTCTGCGGTCATATCACCGTGGTTCCATTTACCGATACCTTCGAAAACAGAAACCAAGTCGATATCCTTACCGTTAAGGTTACCTGGTGCAATGGTACCACCATAGGCAAAAATCGCTGGAATATCCATGTTAGCAATGGCAATCATAGAACCAGGCATGTTCTTATCACAACCACCAATAGCAACAAAGGCATCGACGTTGTGACCACCCATAGCTGCTTCGATTGAGTCAGCGATGATATCACGAGATGTCAATGAGAAACGCATTCCTGGTGTCCCCATGGCAATACCATCTGCAACAGTAATTGTACCAAATTGAACTGGCCAAGCACCCGCGTCTTTAACACCTTCTTTGGCAATTTGACCAAAACCGTGCAAGTGGATATTACATGGCGTGTTCTCAGCCCAAGTTGAGATAACCCCAACAATAGGTTTTTCAAAACTATCATCCGTCATCCCAGTCGCACGAAGCATGGCACGGTTAGGTGATTTAACCATGCTATCGTAGACAGATGAACGGTGTTTCATGTTATTTTCAGACACGATATTTTCCTCCATAGTTAATAACTATTCTAATTTAAACTTCTACTCCTATTCTAACATAAATTATCTAAAAAAACTGACCATTTACAAACTATTCTCCCTTTTTAAATTATGCTAAAATAAAGGCATGAAACATTTTGATACTATCGTTATTGGTGGGGGACCTGCTGGCATGATGGCGACCATCGCCTCAGCCTTCTATGGCCAACAAACCCTCCTAATTGAAAAAAACAAACGTCTCGGAAAGAAGCTGGCTGGTACTGGCGGTGGACGTTGTAATGTTACTAACAACGGGACTTTAGACGATCTTCTAGCAGGCATTCCTGGTAATGGACGTTTCCTCTATAGCGTCTTTTCACAATTTGATAACCACGATATCATTGCTTTTTTCGAGGACAATGGTGTCAAACTCAAGGTTGAGGATCACGGACGTGTCTTCCCTAAGACAGATAAATCACGGACCATCATCCAAGCTCTAGAAAATAAAATTCAGGAACTGGTGCTACTATCCTCACCAATACAGAAGTTGTCTCGTCAAAAAGGTCGATGGCAATTCCAAGTTAAATCTTCAGACCAAATTTTTACCAGTGACAAACTCATCGTCACAACTGGAGGAAAATCCTACCCATCAACAGGTTCAACTGGTTTTGGACATGATATTGCCCGTCATTTCAAACTCCATGTTACTGATCTTGAAGCTGCAGAAAGTCCACTCCTAACCGACTTTCCACATAAGGCTTTACAGGGAATTTCTCTTGACGATGTCACGCTATCTTATGGAAAACACAAGATTACTCATGACCTTCTTTTCACTCATTTTGGCCTATCTGGACCGGCTGCCCTACGTTTATCTAGCTTTGTCAAAGGCGGTGAAATAGCTCATCTAGATTTTCTTCCTAACCAATGCCAAGAAAATCTCAAGACCTACTTTGAGGAAAATCGCGAGAAATCTGTTAAAAACACTCTCAAAGGTCTAGTGCCTGAACGTGTCGCTGAATTTCTAGCAAAGATAAGGACTGATAATAAGGTCAAACCTGCACCCCAAAGACTTGGAAAATCTTATCAGTCAGCTTAAGGAACATGGAAATTCCGATCACGGGTAAATGTCACTTGCCAAATCTTTGTAACCAAAGGTGGCGTTATTGCTCAAAATTAATCCCAAAACCCTCAGAGTAAAAAAGTCCTCACCTACATTTTGCAGGAGAGGTCCTTGACATCAACGCCATACGGTGGCTTTAACATTAGCGCCTCTGTACTGGTTGGGTAGCAGGTATTCAGAGCCCTTTAATGGGATTATGCACTTTGATTACTATACAAAAAATGTCCCTTCTATTCAGAAGGGACTTTTTCTCTATTTCCAAAGGAGAGGAGGGGATTCGAACCCCCGAGCCCCGTTAAGGACTACACGCTTTCCAAGCGTGCGCACTCGGCCTCTATGCGACCTTCTGCAACAAACGATTAGCTCATTTGTGGACTAATCGTTATTTTTTTCATCATTTCAAAGTTAGTCTTTTAAACTGAGCCTCTATCGATAGATGACCTGACCTTTTCCGAAATTACGCTCATATTCAGTCATAACGTTACCTTCGTAATCGCATGAAGGTCCAACCAAACTTTGTTGATAACCATTCCATACTGTGAAAAGCTCGCCAAACTGTATTCGAAAAGTCCACGATTGTCTGTCTTAAAGTGAATCTCTCCATTTTCAGGCAGAATTTGCTTATAAGTATCTAGGAAAGTCTTGTAAGTTAGACGACGTTTCTCATGACGGCTCTTAGGCCATGGATCTGAGAAATTCAGATACATCATATCCACTTCGCCATCTTCAAAATAATTGGTCAAAGCTGAACCATCCACGCGCAAGAGTTTGACATTTTCAGCACCAGAGGCCAAGACCTTATCCAAGGCATAGCTCAAAACGGACAACTGAATATCAATACCAATGTAGTTGATGTCAGGGTTTTGTTGAGCCATACCAGTAATGAAGGCCCCTTTACCAGATCCTACCTCGATATGGATAGGATTATCATTACCAAAAAGCTCATGCCACTTACCTTTAGCAGCTTCCGGCTCAAGAATAACGTACTGAGGATGGTTAGCTAGGTGTTCCTCTGCACCTTTACGTTTTCTAACTCGCATGTCTACTTTCTAATATCTGTGCAAGGTCTCTCTGAATTTACGAAGTTCATAAATCTCTCGGTTGGCATGTTCCATATCACGACTATCAAAGAATTTTGAAATCTGTGTCAAGTATGAAAATTGCCCATACCAGTAAATCTTGTCCATCACAAGGTCATTATTCTTATAACCATAGTATGACAACCACTGTGGCCAATGTGCCAATGGAATGTAATGGCTGAGGATTTGTGCCACATCATACATACGGTCAGTTAGACGTACAGAATCCCAATCAACCAAATAAATCAATCCTGAGGTTGTAATAACAAAGTTACTATGACGCGCATCGCCATGAACAATGGTCGCAATCTCTGCACGAAACTCTGGAAGATGACGTTTCAAATCTCTAACAACGTCTTGAAGGAAGCCATTTTCACGCAATTGATAAGCGGCATTTTCTTCCCACTCGTGTAGTAGATCAAAAGGATTTTCAATATGATAATCCAACTGCAAGAGTTGATTAACCAAGTGTTTAGAGCGGTGCAAATTACCAAGAATTTGGATAATCTGTTTACTATTCATGTCATGTTTGGTCAAAATACGACCATCAAGCCACTCCTGTGCACTCATCATGTCACCATTTCCCAGACGCTTAGCCCACAAGAGCTGTGGCGCAATCTGTTCCTTGGCAAGAGCTGCCAAGATTGGTGTTGTATTCATCTTCACAAAGACGCGATCTCCATTTGGGTAGGTCCCCATATAGGCCTTACCACTGTTTCCTGAGAGGAGTCAGGCTCAAATCTTTATCTGTTGATGTCACCTAGGCATCTCCTTTTCTTTAGTCTTTTGCTTCTATTTTAACTTATTTAATAGGTGTTAGTCAATCATCTTCTTAAGCTTGGCTGGTAGGTAGACAAGGCTCAAAACAAGCATCACTCCAACTAAAATGAGGCTAAACTTCAAATCAAGAGACAAACAGCCTGAATCAGCGTCATCACAAGGATGATTTGGCTAATCAAACGTTTCAGATTGTCCACCTGCATGTCTTTTCCAACCGGCATAAGGTTAGCCATTCTCTGATAAGCAAAGTGTGATTTTAGTGCTGTGAGCTGGAAGAGCAAGAGGTAGTCAAAAACAACCACAAGCACCATAGCCAGCCATTTTTCAGGAACCAAAAAGATAACTAAAAGCGTTAGGGCAAAAAGGCGTAGGCTAAGGGCAAAGTAATCTCCAGAACGCAAGAAGGCTCTTAGGTAAAGATTATACCAGGTATTTTCCTTGTCTTTCTTTGTACGTTTGAGAATACCATCCAAATAGGCACGACGTTTAACACTCGACGTAATCCCTTTAACATTGGTAAAGAGTGAAAAGAACTTCAAGATCGATTGTTGACGCTTATTTTCTCCTGCAATAGCTTCAGTCCAATTCAGTCCAGACTGCTTATAAAAAGGTTGAGCCTTTTTCTGGAAAATAACATACTTAAGAATAGCCATAGCCACAACAATGAGAACAATTCCCCAAACTGGAAGCCCCAAGGCTAAAAAGAGAGGAATAACCAAAATAAAAATCAGGGTTTGTACTATTACCCAAAATCTAAAAGCACGCCCTGTTACCTTCTTAACATGGTCTAGCACCTCTTCTTCCTTAACCAAAAGGTAGTGCTTGTCCGCAGGTTCTAGATAAGTCGCAATATTCCCCCAGAAAGGTAATAACAGACAAAGCACAAGCAAGCCAAGAATGATTGCCCACGGATTTTTTGGAAAATGTCGAAGCAGCTGGCTATACTGGACCAAGACAAAGCCTAGCAGAAAGAGAAGAACCAAGATAAAATGATCATTAAAAACGTAGCGACTATACTTTGCACAGCGGGCATTGAATCGCTTGCTACGCTCCTTAAAT
>JBKWCO010000065.1:0-7663 GCA_046975465.1 Streptococcus sp.
TTTCAAACTGGTTTATCGAGAGTAATAAGACTGATGCAAGGCTCCTTTATAGGAGGTATTGGCACCATATTATTCTTTGTTCACTTTCTCTTCCAAAGCAATAAATGCTTTAATCATGCTTCTCCAAACACTTTCAGCCACATCTGGCGATAAGCCAAGCTCTAGTGCCTCCTTACGACGGTTTGCTATCACTTGAGCAACACGATCACTAGCCTGGACAGCAACCTTGTCTCCCTTGGGCTTAAGCCGTCCTGCCTTTTCCACAAGTATTTGACGTTGGGCCAGTAGTCGAAGCAACTGTCTATCAATATTATCAATATTAATTCGAATATCGCTTAATGCATCCATAAATACCCAACCTTTCATTGAATAATGAAATAACACTTCTATAAAGATAAAAGTAAACAAAAAACCTCACAGAGAAAAACTCTGTGAGGGCATTAAATCTAGTTTAACACGGTACCACCTCAGTTAATGGTCTCCAAAAAAACGACCATCATCTCTATCTCCTCTAACAAGGAGTTGCACGGTAAGGGGTGCCAACCGAGGAGAATATGTATTACCTTCTCATTATCATCCAATCAGCCCAATGTTCGCTCATCTCGATTACCTACTCACAATCACCGCAGGCTCCCTGAAAATCTAAGACCAGTTACTTTCTGATTTACCAACTATTGTACTCCTTTTAGAGAGATGTCAAGAATTTTCTGTTAATTTTGACAATTTCAACGACCCAACTGACTTTATTTCTTACATTATATGGTATTTGCATCTCCTCAGGATATCTTATGAGAATAAGTCAAAATACCTCTTAAACTAGGTTCTCGGTATCAAAACTAACTAATATCGTCGTTAGAGTTGTTATATCGAATCTTATTTAATCGAATTACTTGATCTGCTTGTTCCCAAATACCTGGATTATGGGTAGCAATAATAATGATACGATTTGGATTTTTTAGTGATCGAATTAAGTCCATAATTTCTTGAGCATTATCAGGATCCAAAGAAGCTGTTGGCTCATCAGCTAGTATGATAGGAGGATTTTTCAAAAAGTTTAGCCAGAGCAACACGCTGTGCTTCTCCGCCAGATAATTCGTATATTTTTTGATTAAGATTTAAATGTTCCAGATGAACATCTTTCATCACTTTTTCTTTGCATTCTTGAATATCATTCTTTCTGAGTTTCTTTCCTACCAACCCCAAATCCAGGTTGTAACTTATACTATCATTTTCAATAAGCCCAAAGTTTTGAAACAAATAACCCAAATAATCACGATAATAGACTTGAGATTTAATCTCTTTCAAGTCTGTACCATCATAAGTGACAGAACCACTATCATAAGTCTCTAGTTTTGCCAGAATATTTAAAAGAGTTGTTTTCCCAGAGCCACTTTCTCCGATAAGCGCATATATCTTTCCTTTATCAAAAGATAAATTTAAATCATCAAAAATAACTCGCTTACCAAAATATTTGCTTAGTTTCTTAATTGCAATCATATTACTTTCCTTTCAAAACACTGACTGAAGTTCTACTCTCAGTAAGCGTCTGTTTGTATAAAATGGTAAACATGTTGATAATAAACAAGGAAACTATAAGTAAACTCATAATCAAATGATGAGTCAAGAAAATCAAAAATACAAGTGCAACACCTAAAACACAGATTTGTGAAAAAAGATAGTTAAAATGCACTTCTTCAAACCTCATACCAGATAATCGCTTGATAAAGATTTCTTTTCTAAATTGCTCAAAGTAAAGAAGGTTCATACTGTCAAATAAAAGTATAGAGGTCAATAAACCTAATAAAACACCAATTAATAGAAAAGCAAGGCGACTACGACTCTCTGAAAGAATCTTATAGTAGCTATTACGATTATTAGTCAAATAAGAAACCCACTGACAAACACCACCTTGTTTAAGTAAATCAATGCTATCCTTATAGCCCGTCATGTGTAGTCCCGAACCTACTTCTGTTCCCCAAAATAACTGACCACTTGGTGTATCTCCCATTGCTTCAGGGGTAGTCACAACAATAATAGGATCATTAAGGAATTGCATAGGTATGTCACTATCTGTATTGTACAAAAAACGCTTTTTCTTATCTTTTACGAATTCGGTAGAGACCGATACCTTAAATAAGTGATGACTATGAGGATTTAGACTACGACTTGAGAAACCTGACATATATTCTGAATATATACTCTAACTCTTTCCTACTATTCTTCAACTTCTCTGGAATTATTAATCCAAATTCGCCACGCTTAAGTTTTTCATTTGTGCTAAAAATTCATCGGAGACACCAACATTTTGCTTTTCCAAGTAATTAGGTGAAACATAAATGGTATTCCCATTAGGCACATAGTCTGTTATTTTAACCCCATTAGCTATATTTGATACTAAGAACTGACGTAAATTTGTTTTTACAAATAGCCCTTTATCATCCTTTAGAGTACGATTTGCGAAGTCATACCAAGACTTATTCTGCTTTTCTTCTTCCTTACCTTGTGTAAAGGCAGAGCTATAACTATAAGATAGCTGGTAGTAATTTCTATTTATAGACCACTCTTCTTTAGCACTATTTAATTGCACAAAATCTTGATAACTATTCAACAACGTACCTACAGTAATACCAACAACTACAATTGCAACGAATTGTCCTAAGAACATCACTCCTAGAAGTCTTCTTAAGGGGAGGCGCTCTCTCATAACTTCAACTAAAGAAGTTGCTTTTAACCCTAGTAGATATATTAAACTTAACCCAAGAGAAATAAAACATAGCGCAAAAAAATATAAAGTTACTCCTGTAAAATAAAGTAATATAGGCAAAGATTGCAAAATCCGAAAATGCCACAAACCTACTCCCCCAATAAGAATAGATAAACAATATGCAACCAATAACTGCCTAGAATCAACGATAAATGATGATAACATTACTTTCATCATGCTTTGCCCCGAAACAAGCTTGATTCCCGCATCCCTTAAATCCTTTATTCGGTAAATCAACACTAGTGAAGCAAAGGTCAACAGAAATAATGCGAAACTAATAAGTGAAACCTCATTCAATAATATTGTTAAAAGTAAAGACAGTATTGAATAAGAAGAAAAATCAACCGCATTATAGCCAAGCTGACTGAATGTCGAGATAAGTTCTGCTCCCTTTAAATCACCTGAGACAATTAGATAGTTACTAACTATATCACTGCCTTCAGCACTCTCCTGAGAAGCCCTTTTAAATTAGAAGGTGGAGAAACGTGTCCGTAAAACTGATAACGAAAATCTATTTCACCCTTTTCATTTGGTTGAACAATCCGTCTAGCAATTAAGCTATTATGCTCATAGCTAAATTAGTTAAAGCATCTGTTACTTCCTTGCGATTAGATACCTTATGATCGTCAAAGCCTGACCAGTCACATCTACAGCATTATAACTCGAAAAAGATATTTGCTGATTTTGTTGAACAATCATTGTGACTAAGTAGCAAGAAAACAGGATAGTCGAGATGAATATAAAAACACGTTTCATACAAACCTCCTAAACGGAACAATTATATATCTTTGTATTGAAATAAAGTTTACGGTCGAAAATGGAACCATTACAAGGAAACAAAAACTAGGTTGACATATTACATTCAACCTAGTCACCGTTACTTAATTAATTATAGTTATAGTAAAAGGCAGCCTGCTCGCCAAAAGACGTTTTAATAAAAGAATACGAAGTCTGACCGGCATAAGCATAGGCCTTACTAGATTTAGAGGTCCAACGACTAACTACAGTTGAACTATGATATTTCGAACCATGATAGTAATTCGAAAAAGCACCACCGTTAGAAGCCCGTAAGTCCAAACACCACCACCTGGATACTGCGTAGCTGCAGCAACTCAGACAAAGTCCCAAAAGAAGTCACAGCAAGAGCCAAAACCATTAACGATTTCATATTTTTTCTCATAAGTATTCTCCTTAAAGTAATTGCGATGAAGGAAATAAAATGACATAAACTATTCATAACATTTCTAAACCTTCATAAGTCAACTGCCACATTAAGTAAGCGCTTACTTTTAAAGTTATTATATACAGTTTTTTCATTTTTTGTCAATACACTTTTGGTTTTTTTGTAAGAATCAATATCTTTACTATACAAAAAAGCCCCCAAAAGGGACTTCTCGGTATGATAAACAACGGCAGGGTGACAGTCCTGCATCTCTTTCAGACCCGAAGGTGCGGCGGCTGCCTCTTCCGCCCTCGTTGTTACTTCTTAATTATATCACATTTTCTTAGCTCTACCAGCATTTAGATAATTTTTCATTAGAATCTTTAATCACAAACATGGTACGGACATTAAGTTTATCACATAATCTGACCGCTACCAGAACATTAACATCAATACGTTTGATATATTCAAGGACTGACCATTAGGATGGCGACCGATATAGTCCGATGAGCAATAATCTCTGAATACGCTCATAGTGTATCAAAATCACTGAATTCTGGCGATGTTTTTCCATATGCTTCTTACGTTGTGCAGACAGCGTGATTTCTTCACCAGGCTTGTAGTTCAAATCAAAAGCTTTAATGACTTTTATGTCAAGTGCCCTACTGTTTTCATGTCTCTATTGTACCACATCTCATACACATCAAGGTCTTTCCTATTGTTGAGGTATCAAAAACTCAAGCCTGTTACCAAGCTCGAGTTTTGACTTATGCTTTTTGGAAAGCTCCTTGTTTGTAGCTAATCCAGAAGAAAAGCGGTGTGCAGATAGCCATTGCTACCAGATAGATTGGCAAGGTGTAGCTATTAAGTGTCGAAATTTCAATCACATCTCGAAGATAGTAAGAGCTGATTAAGAAACCAAAGACTGAGTAAATAATCAAGGCCACACGTCCCTTATTCAAGGGGATACAAGCACGAATAACGGCAAGGACACCCGTTGATCCCATCATATAGTAAGACAGCGTCAGCATGTCCGTATTGCTCATACCAAGATAGACCTGAGATAGATGGAAAATAAGAACACTGATAACCAGCATCAAGGCATTAGGAATAGACAACTGAAGCGAACGTCTGAGGAAATGTTTCTCAACAGGTCGAATATTACGTTCGAAGGTCAAAATAAATGGTGGAAGACCCTCGATAAATTGCCCCGCTAAAGTCATCTGAACCTGAATGAATGGGAAGACCAAGAGGTACTCTGCCTTTCCAAAAACAATACTGGCAATACAGATAAGTCCCAAAAGGAAGGAATAGACCGTTTTGATGAGGAAAATAGGTGCAATGTGGGCAATATTATTAACCACACGACGTCCCTCAAATAGAATTTCAGGAATATCCTTAAACTCGGAATCCATAAGCACCAAGTTAGCAATCTGACGTGTAGCGGGATCCCCTTCAGCCATAACAATCGAACAGTCCGCTTCACGTAGTGCCAAGATATCGTTGACACCGTCACCAGTCATAGCTGTGGTATGCCCATTGGCATTAAGGGTTTGGATTAACAACTTCTTCGATGTGGAGATACGCGACCAAAGATTGCAGTATCTTCAGCCAAAGCCTCCAACTCTCATCACTGACCTTAGAACAGTCAATATAACTTTGATAATCCGCAAAACCAGCCTGGTGGGCAATATGAGAAACCGTCACAGGATTGTCACCAGAAATAATCTTAAGCGTCACATCTTCTGAACGTAGGTATTCCAAAGTTTCTGCAGCATCCTCACGAATAGGATCGGCAATTTCGAGCAAGGTCAAGGCTTCCACATCATGAGGTAAGACCATGGTCTCTGTATCAACCGCTGATTGACTCCATGCCAAAATCAAAACACGAGAACCGCGAGCCTGAGCCTGATCGACTGCTTTTGGATTTTCCTTAAGAAGCATCTCAGGTGCTCCCAAAAAGAGAGTTCCGACCCCGTCAATGCTCATAGCACCCCATTTACGATCACTTGAAAATGGAATAACATCCCCTACCTGATAATGATGCTCCAAACCTTCATAGGCATTTCGAATTGCCTGAGCCGTTGCATTGTTATCCTTGCTATGCTCCATATAAGCCGCAAGCAGGCGCTCCAACTCCTCTTTAGTGAAACGCTTTGATAGTAGTTTCAGACCCTTAACGGTCATCTTTCCTTGCGTAATTGTCCCTGTCTTATCTAAACAAAGCACATCGACACGCGCCAAGGTTTCGACAGAGTACATCTCCTGCACCAGGATATGTTTCATTCCAAGCTTAATAACAGCTGTTAAAAGAGAGGTAATTGTCAGAAGGGCGATCCCCTTAGGCAACATTCCCAGAAGGGCTGTCGAACTGGTAACTACCGACTCTTGAAGAGAGAGCTGTTTAATCAAGTAAGCCTCAAAAAAGAGTGCAAGCCCAAACGGTATCACAATCTTGCCCGTAAACTTAGCAATCTTATCCATATTATAGAGGATACGTGACACGATTGGCTTATGCGTCTTGGCCTCTAGCATGAGCTTATTGGCATAATTGTCCTCGGCTACGTTAATAACCTTAGCATAAACCTGGCCACTCACAAGGTAAGAACCTGAGAGCAACTCCCTCCCATCCTTCTTGAGAATAAGGTCACTCTCACCCGTCAGCATAGCCTCGTTGAGCTCAGCCATCCCATCAACAACCACGGCATCACTAGGCACCTGTTCACCCGCAGACAAGAGCATGATATCATCCAGGACAATATCCTGAGGATCAATAGAAGTCACCTCACCATCACGCACCACACGGATCTGATCCTTATTCATGAGATTGAGCTTATCAATCATGCGACGGGCACGCAACTCTGTCATCATCCCCGTAAAGGCATTAAGCACAATGATTCCGAAGAAAAAAAGATTCGACCAAGCCTGAACAGCAATCAAGGCCACAAAAATAGCAAAATTGAGCATATTAAAGGAGTTAAAGACATTACGCCTAAAAATCTCCCAGTTGCTGGAGCCAGTTTTTGCTTTAAAATGATTTGTTTTACCGGCATCTATCCGCCGCTTGACCTCCACCTGCGTCAAGCCTTGTAACTGTTTTTTCATAACTTTCATAGTAGCATAAAAATGAGGTGTTTTCAAAGGTTAGCCGTCATGGATAGCCAGGAAATAGACCTATTATATCGAACCGCTCTCCCGACTATTTCACTCAACCTAAACTACTTTCAAATAGCAAAGGCAGGAGTCCCTACAAAACACTTCTATGCTATCCTTTTCTCTAGTTAAACCTACTTTGGTAAATTAAATTAAACAGCCACTGAAGATTAATTAATGGTTTTGGTTGCTCATCAATCACTGGTTGAACGGTCTCTCTAATTTCTTTTTGAATTGTACGTTGCTTATATTTAATAGTGTGATAATGTTTGTCAAAAGCATGCTGGATAGAAAAATTTCGATTAAAAAGATAACTTTCACCTGAGCCCGAGAAAAAATAGAGAGTATCACCTGAAAAATCTAATATGGACGTTTTCGTTCCTTTTTCTCTCGTTATAGCGTACGACCCATCATCATCATAGCTAATACCATCTATTTCCGGTGTATAAATCCAGTCATTATTCTCCATCAGCATAATGATGTCCGGCTCTGTCCCCTCCTTATGAGGAATATGCTGAGCATAATAAACAGAGTTAAATTTTATATTAATAAAAGTAAATAGGCTCATTCCTAAGACTGTATAC
>JBKWCO010000066.1:0-7652 GCA_046975465.1 Streptococcus sp.
GGATATTATATAAAAAAAGGTATCGAAAATTAGAATGTTAAAACATAAAAACGTCCTGGTATTTTTAGGACAAACCTTGCTTTATTTCGCCATTTTTATGGCCCTAATTTATCTCTACAATTACCTAGGACAAGGTCAAGGTAATTTTATCTATAACGAATTTTAGGAAGAATAATGACGAATACAAAAATTAAAGATATGATCGAAACGATTGAGCAGTTTGCTCAATCACAACCTGACTTTCCTGTTTACAATATTTTAGGGGAAGTTCACACTTACGGTGACTTAAAAGCTGACTCGGATAGCCTAGCTGCCAAGATTGATAGTCTTGATATTCCAGAAAAATCACCTGTTGTGGTTTATGGCGGTCAAGAGTATGAAATGTTGGCAACTTTTGTCGCTTTGACTAAATCTGGTCACGCTTATATTCCAATTGACAGTCACTCAGCTCTTGAGCGCGTGACGGCTATCGTTGAAGTAGCAGAGCCTAGTCTGATTATTGCTATTAATGACTTCCCACTTGAGGATGTCCAAGCACCAATCTTAACATTGGATCAAGTGACAACAGCTTTTGAAAGCAAGACTAGCTACGAAGTGACTCATCCTGTTAAGGGGGATGATACTTATTACATCATCTTCACATCAGGAACTACAGGTAAGCCTAAAGGGGTACAAATTTCACACAATAATCTCCTTAGTTTCACTAACTGGATGATTACGGACAAGGAATTTGCGACTCCAAAACGTCCTCAAATGCTGGCTCAACCACCTTATTCATTTGACCTATCGGTAATGTACTGGGCACCAACATTGGCACTTGGAGGAACACTCTATGCGCTTCCTTCAGCTATTACTCAGGACTTCAAAAGCTCTTTGAAACGATTTTCTCACTTCCAATTGCTATTTGGACCTCAACACCATCCTTTGCTGATATGGCTATGTTGTCTGAAGATTTCAATGCAGAGAAGATGCCAGAGATTACGCATTTCTATTTCGATGGAGAAGAGTTAACCGTTAAAACAGCTCAAAAACTTCGCCAACGTTTCCCAGAAGCACGTATTATCAATGCTTATGGTCCAACAGAAGCAACCGTAGCCTTGTCGGCTGTAGCAGTAACTGATGAAATGTTAGCTAATCTTAAACGCCTGCCAATTGGTTATACCAAGGAAGATTCACCGACTTATATTATCGATGAGGATGGCAATATCCTTCCAAATGGTCAACAGGGTGAAATCATCGTATCAGGACCAGCAGTTTCAAAAGGATATATGAACAATCCTGAAAAGACTGCGGAAGCCTTCTTCGAGTTTAATGGCCTTCCTGCTTACCATACTGGTGATGTAGGAACGATGACTGATGAAGGTCTCCTTCTTTACGGCGGTCGTATGGACTTCCAGATTAAATTTAATGGTTTCCGTATTGAGTTAGAGGATGTTTCACAAAACCTTAATAAGTCTAAGTATATTGATTCAGCAGTAGCTGTGCCACGTTACAATAAAGACCATAAGGTTCAGAACCTCTTGGCTTATGTGATTCTTAAGGATGGTGTTCGTGAGCAGTTTGAACGTGAAATTGATATCACCAAGGCGATTAAGGCTGACTTAGAAGATATCATGATGTCTTACATGATGCCTACTAAGTTCCTCTATCGTGAGAGCTTGCCTTTAACACCAAATGGGAAAATTGATATCAAGGGTCTTATCAGTGAGGTTAACAACCGATGATTGACTTCTTGAAACAGCTCCCCCATTTAGAAGCCTACGGTAATCCCTTCTATTTTATCTATCTTGGATTAGCTCTATTGCCAATCTTTGTGGGTCTCTTCTTTAAAAAGCGTTTTGCGATTTATGAGTGTTTGGTAAGTCTAGCCTTTATTGTTCTCGCTCTGACAGGAACACATGCTAGCCAATTACTAGCCTTACTTTTCTATATCGTTTGGCAAATCATCTGGGTTTATTCTTACAAACATTACCGCAGTAAAAAGGACAATAAATGGGTTTTCTATTTACACTCATTTCTTGTAGTCCTTCCCTTGATTTTTGTTAAGGTAGAGCCTGCGATAAATGGTACTCAGTCACTCTTAAACTTTCTTGGCATTTCTTACCTCACTTTCCGTGCAGTAGGTATGATTATCGAGATGCGTGATGGGCTGCTTAAAGAGTTCACACTAGGAGAATTTCTCCGATTCATGCCTTTATGCCAACCTTCACAAGTGGTCTATTGATCGCTTCAAACGCTTTAATGATGACTATCAAGCTATTCCTGAGCGAGATGAGCTGTTGAACATGTTAGAGCAAGCTGTAAAGTATATTATGCTTGCTTCATAAGTTTGTTTGGCTCAGATTTGGAAGTATGCTTTACCACCATTAAAAGCACAAGCCTTGAGCCAAGGTGGTATCTTTAATCTACCAACGCTTGGTGTCATGTATGTTTATGGGTTTGATCTCTTCTTTGATTTTGCGGGCTACTCATATGTTTGCCCTCGCAGCATCTAATCTCATGAGTTAAGAGCCCAATAAACTTTGACAAGCCTTTCATTTCACGTGATTTGAAAGAATTTTGGAACCGTTGGCATATGAGTTTGTCTTTCTGGTTCCGTGACTTTGTCTTTATGCGTATGGTTATGGTTTTGATGAGGAATAAGGTTTTTAAAAATCGTAATACCACATCAAACGTGGCCTATGTTCAATATGCTGGTAATGGGATTCTGGCATGGGGTTACCTGGTACTATATTGCCTACGGTATTTTCCATGGTATCAGTCTCAGTAATGATGCCTGGTTACGTAAGAAGAAGACTATTAATAAAGAACGTAAGAAAGCAGGTCTTGAGCCACTTCCTGAGAATAAATGGACGAAGGCTTTGGGAATCTTTATTACATTTAACACTGTTATGTTGTCATTCTTGATTTTCTCTGGATTCTTGAATGACCTCTGGTTCACTAAAAAATAAGTAAAGGAATTATAAAAATGGATGTAAAATCAGAAGTTATTGAAATTATTGATGAACTCTTCATGGAAGATGTTTCTGACATGATGGATGAAGATCTCTTCGACGCTGGTGTCCCGATTCAATGGGGACTGTTGAACTTATTGTTGAATTGGAATCATTTTCGATATTCGTGTGCCAGTTTCAGAATTTGGTCGTGATGACTGGAACACTGCCAATAAGATTGTTGAAGGGTAACGGAGCTTCGTAATGCTTAAGCGTTATGGCGGATTTTTATCCAGTAATTTGTGCTCTTGTCTTAGTAGTAGTGGTTATTTATTGCTATCCACAAGGCAGAAAACATAATTATCAGACTGATAAACGTAATGCAGTGACACTGACTGAGAACTTTAAGAGTCGTATTAATAAGACGACAGCTCTTTCTGATAAGAATCATCGATTTGTCCCTTTCTTTGGGTCTAGTGAGTGGTTGCGTTTTGATGCCCTTCATCCAGCTGTTTTAGCTGAAAAATATGACCGTAACTATCGCCCATATTTTATTGGACAACGTGGGGCTGCCTCTCTAAACCAATATTTGGGAATGCAACAAATGCTTCCTGAATTGAAAAATGGGACAGCAGTCTACGTCTTGTCACCACAGTGGTTTACTAAAAAAGGTTACAATTCAGCAGCCTTTCAACAGTTCTTCAGTAATGATCAGCTCAGTAGTTTCTTGAATCAAAATGAAACTGATGAGAATTCAGAGTATGCTGCAAAGCGTATCTTAGAGATGAAGCCTGAGATTGCGATGAAGTCTCAACTTTCTAAGGTCGCAAAGGTCAAGAACTAAATGCTTTTGATAAGACTTATGTCAATTCTTGGCTGAGCTTAATAAACGTGAAGACGCCTTATTTAGTCCTTTTGCAGCATCAAATAATGCAAATTACGACAAGAAGGTTCTTCCTTATCTCAAAGAGTTGCCAGACAAGCTCTCTTACGAGGCACTTGACCAGGTTGCCGTAAGAGATGCAGAAGCTCATACCAAGTCAAACGACTTTGGTATCGATGACCGTTTCTATAAGAAACGTTTGGCTAAAAAGATTGGTAAACTTAAAGGTTTCCAAAAGAATCTTTCGTAGTTTCACAAGAATACGGTGACCTACAGTTAGTCTTAAATCAATTTGCGAAGTCAAATACTAACGTTATCTTTGTCATCCCACCTGTTAATAGCAAGTGGATGGCTTATACGGGACTAAGTCAAGAAATGTATGATGCTACGGTTTCTAAAATCCGTTATCAATTGGAAAGTCAAGGCTTCACTAATATTGCTGACTTCTCAAAAGACGGAGATCAACCTTACTTCATGCAAGATACCATTCATATGGGATGGAAAGGTTGGGTAGCCTTTGACAAGGCAGTTGATCCATTTGTAAGTAATCCGACTCCAGCACCTAGCTATAACTTGAACGACCGCTTTTATAGTAAGGATTGGGCAAACTACACAGCCAACCCAAATGAATTCAAGTAATATTGTTTAACAAAAAGAGGCCTGGAGAAGGCCTTTTGTTATGGGTAAAAATCATTATGACTTCAACTTACAGTCTGTTAACTCATTGTACGAGCATATAAGTAATAAAAAGTGACAGATTTAAAATGATTTTACTGGTGCAATACATTCATATTTGGATTTCATACGAAGGCTTCAGAACATCCTATTTTTAAGCTATAGCAAGTTTGTAAGGATATATTGATTTTATTCTAGATTGATACTAAGCTATTATCTAATGAATCAATTTATACTATGCGATGGACAGAATAGTGAACAAATAAAAAGGATTGGAGGTAATTAGAAACGTCCAATCCTTTTTGAGATTTAACTAAATAGTTTATGCTAATTCTTTTTGTAAGGGCCTTTCGAATGAAATCTGCTGGTATAATCAATACAGCAATAAGAAGAGCAACGATATAGTGTTGAACGTCCATTGGTACGGTACTAAATACTTTACCACCGAATTGAATAATCAAGGTTTGAACGACAGCAATAGAAATCATTACAATTGAGAATTTCTTGTTTTCGCCGATATGTTCAAAAACATTGAATCCATTACTACGTGTATTAAGTGAGTTGAAAATGACAGCATAGATAAATACTGTAAAGGTGAATGTTGTTACCATTTCAAAGTTGCCAGTCCCATTTGTGATAAAGTCTTGGATACCACCAACATTTTTAAGAATAGCTAAACATACAAGAGTAATGAAGGCACTAGCTACACCAATAGCAGATTTCATATAGCCAGTAACAATATTTGCCTTCTTAGCAACTGGCTTTTCATTCATGTAACGATCTAGGGTAGGCTCTTCACCAAAGGCAAGGGCAGCAAGTGTGTCCATGATAAGGTTAATCCAGAGAATTTGGATAATTGTAAATGGTTCTTTGAGGCCCAAAAGTGGTGAGAGAAGTGACATAGCAATTGTAGTCACGTTTACGGTTAACTGGAAGATAATGAATTTACTTACTGACTTACTCATAGTACGTCCATAGAGGACGGCTTTTTCAATCGAAGTCAATGAGTTATTCAAGATAACGATATCTGAGGCTTCACGTGCGACTTCAGTACCATCACCCATTGAGAATCCGACATCAGCCGACTTAAGGGCAGGTGAGTCATTGACTCCATCACCTGTCATACCAGCAACCATATCGAGGTCTTGAGTTGCCTCAATAAGACGTTTTTTATCCATTGGAAGGGCACGACTGACCACTTTTAAGTGAGGCAATTGTTGTTTGAGTTCTTGATCTGAGAGGGCAGAAAGTTCATCGTGAGTTAGAACAAGGTCGTTTTCTCCAGTAACGATACCGGCTTCTTTAGCGATAGCAACAGCGGTTTCTTTACGGTCACCAGTTACCATAACTACTTGAACCCCTGCACGGTTCATTGTTTCAACAGTTTGTTTAATTGAAGAACGAACGTTATCACGGATACATACGATACCAATCAAGACTTTATCATTACCATCTGTATTTAGGATAGCAAGCAAACGCATTGAACGATTAGCTTGTTCCAATGATAATTCTTGGAAACGAGCTTTAATATCATCTGTAAAGTTTTGTTTATTACCCTCTTTATCAAGATAGTAGTAGCAGTCGTTTAGGATGAATTCTGGAGCACCTTTGATGTAGGTTTTTCCATCGTTAGTCGTTACACTTGCGAATTTTGTTGCTGAGTTGAATTGTTGCTTCTCAGTAATTGTATTAGTATCGAAATCAAGTTGAGAACGTCCAATCAAGAAGTCAAGAAGTGCACGGTCAGTAGCATTACTACCAACAGCATTGCCATCTGCTATCATAGCATCATTATTAAGACCGATACCATTAATCATTTCTGCTTTAAGGCTATCTGACATTGTGTCAAAATCTGGAGCATTAGTTTCACCAGTTGCTGCATAGAGTGTTCCATCAGCAAGGAAAAAGTCAACTACAGATAGTTTACCTTCAGTGATAGTACCAGTCTTATCACTGAAGAGGATATTCATGTATCCAGCTGTTTCAATGGTATCAGGATGGCGAACCAGAATATTTTGAGCAAAAAGTCGACCTGAGTTCATAGAAGAAACAAGGGCCAACATCATTGGAAGTCCTTCTGGAACAGCCATGATGATGATAGTAACCAAAAGAGAATTGTTTCAATGATAAGAAGGAAAATTGAACCACCATTGAGGTTATTAGCCTTATTGAGGGCAATAAAGCCTAAAACAAGGTTGATTACTGAATATGCAGCACCTGCACTATAACCGAGGACACCGATGTTTCCAGCAAGCTTGTTGAGTTTTTCTTTGGATGGTGAATCTTTACTATCTTCTTGAAGAGAAGTATTGATGCTTCCTAGAACGGTATTATCACCAATTTGTGTAGCTTCCATAACGGCTTCGCCTGAAGTAACAACTGTACCACGGAAGACTTTGAGCTCTGTAAAGAGGTCGGAAGAGTCTGGCTCTGCTTGATCACCAAGAGGAAGTTTCTTAGCATCTTCACTTTCACCATTAAGGACAGCTTGGTTTACTTTTAACTCACCTTCCAAGATGATACCGTCCACTGGAACCTTGTCCCCTGATTGAAGGAGGATTTGATCTCCTTTTACAATATTATCCACGAGAACCTCTTTAAGTTTACCATCACGATAAACCTTAGCGTTAGTTTTTGAAGCCTCTTCTTGAAGAGTGTTGAATTTTTGCTCATTTCGGTATTGTGAGACTGCTGAGAATCCTGTAGACATCAAAATGGCGAAAATTAGTGAGATAGCCTCATACCAGTTGGCTTCACCAATAGCAGGGAAAATCATTCCAACAAAGTTGAAGATGATTTTTAATCCTAAGGCAGCCAAGAGGATAAGAATCCATTGATCTTGGAAGGCTTCGATAAAGATTGAGAGGAGCGAGTTTGCCTCTTTACTAGAGAGCCTATTATCGCCATGGGCGTTTTTACTTGCTTGAACTTCAGCAGAAGTCAAGCCTTTAAATTTTTTCATTTAAGGTTTGTATCCTTTCTAAATTATTACTGAATTTTAAGGCTAGTAAATTATAAGCCAAAAAGTTCATCATTACAGTCACGATAACTGAATAACCATCAGTAAGTATTATACTTTATTTTACTATTAAGTTGTTGATTTTTCACCAATAGAATATTGAAGTTTCTTTTCTCTTTAGCAAGTGTAGGAGTGTACAAAG
>JBKWCO010000067.1:0-7635 GCA_046975465.1 Streptococcus sp.
CTTCTGGATCGGGCAAGTCAACTCTCTTAAATGTGTTATCAGGCTTAGAAAAGGTGGACGAAGGGCATATCCTTATTCAAGGACAAGATTTATCACAACTCACGGATGCTAAATTGACGGCCTTTAGACGGGAGAATATTGCCTTTATTTTCCAGCAGTATTATCTACTACCGAATCTAACGGTCAGACAAAATGTAAAAATGGGAGCTAATCTGGCAAACAATCATGATTTTTTGCAGATCATCGAGGATTTGGGGCTTGGCGATAAGCTGGACAAGTATCCGAGTGAAGTGTCTGGTGGGGAACAGCAGAGAGTCTCCATTGCTCGGGCCTTGGCCAAAAAGCCAGAGATTCTCTTCTTAGATGAGCCGACGGGAGCCCTGGATGAAGAAACAGGGCGCAAGATTCTCGACTATATCTGGAAACTGAAGGAAAAGCTGGGCTTTACCCTCATCATGGTGACGCACAACCAAAATATTGCGGATATGGCCAGAACCATCATTCGTGTCAATAGTGGCAAGATTACTGAAGTTGTGACCAATGATCAACCTCAGACTGCCTATGAGATTGGATGGTAAGCCATGTTTTCAGTAAAAGATCTTCGAAAATTAGTTGTCGTTAGTATCATTGGGGCTTGTGCGGTCTTTGTGGCCAATCTCTTCTTGAATTTTTACCTGGATATCGAGCAGTTGGAGATTTCTAAAACCAATCCCATGATGCAGACCTACTATGATGCCCAGGTATCGCTTTCCTGGATGGTGGCCATGGTCAGTGGGGTTGTCTTGTCCTTGACGTCGGTTCTTCTCATGTGTTTTTATATCAAACAATTTGTTGATGACCACAGGGAACAATTAGGAATTTTAAAGGCTTTGGGCTACAGCAATGGCCTGTTGGCTAAACGGTTTTGGGCCTTTGGACTCAGTTTTGGAGCTGGAGCACTTCTTGGCTATTTTGCTTCTTTTCTTATGATGGGACATTTTTATGACTTCCGCAATGAAAAGGGGATCCTGCCAGAAATCACCATTCACTTTCACTGGCAGCTCTTGCTTGCTTTGGTGATGCTACCAACGACCTTCTTTATGCTTCTCGCGATTGGTTATGCTAGAAGACAACTCCAAACCCCGGCACTTCGCTTATTGAAAAAATCTCCAAGTCCGATCAAGGTCAAAAGGGAGAAAGAGGGCCCCCAAGAAAGAGAAATCCTTCCTAAAAGAGCTGTCCTCGTCGCTGATTTGGGGAAGAAAATCTATCCTGTTTTTTGTGGTCTTTGGTTCCATGTGTTTTGCGGCCATGGTTCAATTGTCCTTGGCCTAAGGGATTACACAGATGATATCATCCAAACCATGATGATCATGATTGGCCTGATCCTTTCTTTCTCGATTCTCTTTTGTCATTGGGGATTGTGGTCTCAGAAAGTCGCGAAACCTTGGCCCTCATGAAGGCATTTGGCTACACCGATCGTGAATGCCAAAGTCATATTCTCGCTCCCTATCGTTTCTGGGCTTATCTAGGATTTGTTCTTGGGACAGCTTATCAATATGGCATCATGGAAATCTTGATCGGTGTGATCAAAGACACGGTTCCTGAAAAGATTGAGCATAACTTTGATGGGAATGTGTGCTTCTGGACCTTGCTCGGTTTTGCTGTAGTTTATGAAAGCCTCTTTTATCTATCCAACAGAAAACTCCAAAAACAAACCATCAAAGAAGTGCTCTTAGCTGAATGATTTATGACAGTAATCCTTAATATCAGTGCTTTTTAATGAGAAAAAATAGAAGATTGATTGACTTTAGACCTCTTCACGAGGTCTTTTTCTCTTATGAAAACGCTACATAAGAGACTAAATGCACTATCACAATCTTGTGATAGTTTACATCTTCTTAACATTGTCCCGAAATTCTTGCATTCTCTATTGTTAAAGCGTAAGATAGACACTGTTTTAATTTTGTGCATTAAAACATGTCTTGAAATATTTCTAGGTGTACAAGGCAAATAGAATTTTATGAAAGAGGAGTCTCGAATGTCAGATAAACAAATGAAAACCCTTGGTTGGGTGGCAACCTTCATGTCAGTTATGATGTATGTATCATACGTACCACAAATCATGGACAATTTGTCTGGTCATAAAGGAAACTTTATCCAACCATTGGTAGCTGCAGTCAACTGTAGCCTTTGGGTTTACTATGGTCTCTTTAAAAAAGAACGCGATTTACCACTTGCTGCCGCAAATGCTCCAGGCATCGTCTTTGGTTTAATTACAGCATTGACAGCTTTGTTCTAAAATAGAGCGTAATTTCTTTTATACTATTTTTCTTAACGCAGAAAACGAGAGCAGAACTTGCGACAGTCAGAGATTGTCGTTCGGTTTTACTCTCGTTTTTGTTTAGTTATTAAGAAGAAACTTGATAGCTTCTTCCATTTTTAGTGGATCAGTTTTGGAAGAAAAGCGTTCGACAACTTTACCTTCACGGTTAATCAGAAACTTAGCAAAGTTCCATTCAATTCTAGCTCCAAGTGGTCCAGATTTTTCTTTTTAAGCCACTCAAAAGTGGCTCTGCTTCCTTACCATTGACCTTGATTTTGGCAAAACGGGGAAAAGTCGTCTGGTAATTGAGGGTGCAGAAGGTATTGATTTCTTCAGCACTACCAGGTGCCTGCCCCATAAATTGATTACAAGGAAAATCAAGAATCTCGAATCCTTGGTCTTTGTATTTGTCATAGAGTTCCTGTAAGCCCTGATACTGTGGCGTTAAACCACAACCTGTTGCTGTATTAACAATTAGAACTACCTTTCCCTTATAGTCCTGGAGAGACACAGGTTGGTCAGCTTGATCTGAAACTGTAAAATCGTATAAGGATGTCATAGAAAATCTCCTTTTATTTGTTTGAGACTATTATAGCAAAAATAGAGACATAAGAAATGTACTCTTACAGTATAGCTTTTAGCATTTCCCCAAAAAAACCAAGACTTTCGTCTCGGTTTCAGGTTTCATCTCATCTTAAAACACCACATGTCCATCTTTATCGAAGGTATAGAGTTTACCGTCGATAAGGACAGAGCGGTTAGTGTATCTTTCACCTGTTTTAGGGTCGAAATAGTAGGTGTAATTATCAACTGTGACAAAGCGTCCTAGGACTTGTTTGCCTTCAGCGTCGAAGTAGAGGACCTTGCCGTCAACTTCTTGGAAGCCGGTAACTTCTCACCTTTGTCATTGTAATAATAGTTGTCGCCCTTATCGTAGACAATACGATTGCGATAAGCTGGTTCACCCTTGCGATCAGCAACCACGCCATTGTCATCAGCATTATAAGCTCTGTCCCCGATGATAAAACGTCCTGTTTCAAGGTTTCCGCTAGCTCGGAAGTAGTAGTTCTTGCCGTCGATGGTTTGCCAACTGGTAAGAGCAGCTCCGTCGTTGCCATAGTAGCGTGTTGGGTAGTATGGGAAGCGTGGAGAACCTTCGTAGTTGTATGATTTTGAAAAAGCGTTACGAGTCATGATACCAGTTAATTGGTCAAATTGGTAAGTCTTACCATTGATGGTAACCTCTGTGCCTTTGGCTTGACGGCCATCTTCATAGAAATAGTAACTGACGCCATCAAAGGTCTTCAAGCCAGTGACTTTTTGACCATTTTCATAGAGATAACTTGTGCCGCTACGATCCGTCTGCAATTGGTCAAAGTGGATGGCTTTTTCTTTTGTCGCATCAATACCCTTGGCATCAAAATTAAAGGTTACGCCGTGATAAGTAAGGGCCTTGTTAGTTGTTGCAATGGCCACGTTTGTGGTCACTTTTTGGCCATTTGGTGCTGTGAAGGTCATAGGTGTTGAGTCGAAATGGTAGAGGTGTCCGTTCAGAATGTCCCATTCGTCAAAAGTTGACCATTGTGATTGGCGGACGCTACTATATTTAGATCCAAGAATCTTACCATCATATTGATAAGGACCTTCTTTGATTTTACCATCAGTATCTGTGATATAGACGTCTTTAAGTTCATAATCATTTTCACCAGTACGCTTGAACTCAGGATAGAGACCGTTTGTCAAGAGTTTTCCATCTGTGCTAAAGAGCTGAGAGTTGACAACTCCTGTGTAGAGACTTCCTTTAGAGGTATCATTATCAGAATAGTCGCTACCGTAGTAACGGTCGCCATCAACTTCAAACCAACCTGTCTTGAAGGCACCATCACTTCCTGCGTAGTAGATTGTTTCAGAGAAGTCACCGTAATGGTCAGTGGATGTATCATGATAAAAGGCGTTGCGAAGAACAGCACCGGTGTCTTTGTTGGCGAAGTAGTGTTTATCACCTATGGTGAAGAAAGCACCTCGGACTTGTTGGCCCTTATCGTTAAAGTAGTAGAGGTCCTTGTTAATAGTTTGTAAACCAGTGACCTTTTTACCATTAGCATCATAGTAGTACCATTCTTGATCGCTACCTTGAACAAATTGGTTTCGATTTGAGGTTTGAGCAGTTTTAAGAGTCGCCACACCATTGCTATCAAAATTATAGACCGTACCGTTTAAGGTAAGTGAACGATTGACCCACTTGTCACCTGTATTTGGATCGAAGTAGTAGGTTTTGCCGCCGATAGTAACCAGTTGTCCCTTGGCTTGGACACCATATTCGTGGAAATAAAGGTTCTGTCCGTTAATGGTTTGGAAACCAGACACGGCTTTACCATCAGCTCCGAAATAGTACCAAGCATCGTCTCTATTAACGAATTGGTTAGTTACTGGATTTCCATTATCCTTATCGAAATAGTAGATATCGTTATTGTAGTAAAGTAAGTCACCTTTGACTTGTTGGCCACTATCATTGAAGTAATGAAGGTTACCGTCCACTGTTTGAAAACCGTGAAGCGCTTTACCGTCTTTACCAAAGTAATACCAATTCCCCTTTTCGTCAGAAACATAGCGATTGGTTACCATGATACCAGTCTTAGGATCAAAGTAATACTGTTGTCCGTTCAGGTTTTGAACGCTTGTCTTGTAGTCAGCTTGGCTACGGTCTAGAAATTCGGTGCGGAAACCAAATGGGGCTGAGAAGCCTTTAGTTGCCTTGTAATTGTCGAAGTAGTACCAGTTGCCCGACTTATCTGAGACAAAGACAGAATTAGGTTGATTACCAGTAGCATCAAAGTAGTAAAGATTGCCATTCTCAGTGATGAAGTCATCTTTGACCATCTTGCCATCTTTGTCGAAGTAGTAAAACCAAAGTATTTATGGTTGACGTTGTCAAGAGCCTGGTGACCTGTTGCACGACGACCATTGTCTTTATCGAAATAGTAGCTATCACCATTAATAGTAACGATTTCGTTTTTAGCTTGTCGACCGTCTTCGTGGAAGTAGAGGTTAAAGCCATCAATGGTCTGAGCACCAGTGACGGGCTTGCCATCTTTACCAAGGTAATACCAGTTGTGGTTGTTGTCTTCGATAAACTGGTTGCGTTTGTTAGTTTCAGGCAGAACCACTGTCAGGCGTCCTTGGGCATCAGCAGTATAGGCTTGACCATTGATAGTGATAGAGGTGTTGGTTACCTTACGTCCATTGGCCTTGTCATAGTAGAAAGATTGTCCATTTTCAGTGATGATCTCGCCCTTAGCTTGCTTTCCATCCTCGTGGAAATAAAGGTCGAAATGGTCAACGTTTTGAGCACCTGTCAGATTTTTCCCGTCTTTAAGGTAGTACCAGTTGCCTTCAGCATCACTCTTGAATTGACCGCCAGAAACGATAGTAGTTTCAACAGATTCTGGTGCTTGACTGTTTACGTCAGTAGCTGTGCTAGCGACTTCTGAAGTTGAAGGAGCAGTTCTCGTTTCGCCACTGGACAAATTGTAAGAACTACTTGCTTGGTCTTCTTTAAGGACTGGCTGTTTGTCAGCCGTGACAGTGGGATTTGTATTGCTTGGTTTAGCAGTTGCTGCGTCTTCAGATTTAGTCGTAGTTGTAGTTGTCTCTGTGATGACAAGATCGGGATCTTGGCTGACGCTTTCAGGTGTGCTTGATGAGGTGGCTTGATTCGTAGCTTGTTCGTCGGCAGAGACGCCAACTCCAATCAATGAGGCACCAAGTGCCAAACCAGACACGGCAATGGTAACCCATTGTTTCTTCACTTTATGAAGTTTAAAATGAACTTTATTTTCCATAAAAGTTCCCCTTTTCCATTTTTATGACCTCATTCTAACATCTTTCATTAGAAGAATCAAACGCAATTGGCATCCTTTTTATAGCCTTTTCTAAATATTTTAAATATTTAGAAATCTGCTAAAACAGTAGAAGAAATGGGCGACTAGATCAAGATTTTGAGCAGGTGGTTTTTGATAGGTATAGGCAATACATTAGAAAATCATTTTTACGAAATCCTAATCTTGAACATGCTTTTTAATAATAGGAGTATAAAAATACAGAAATAGGTCTTTTTTGGCCTGGAATATGGTATAATAGTGCGGTATTTCTCAAAAATTGGAGTATAAAAATGAGTATTTTTCGTAAAAAGGATGTCGGTCTCGCTCAAACCGAGATGAAACGGCATCTGACCTCAGGGATGTCGTCCTCTTGGGAATTGGTGCCATGGTGGGAACAGGAATCTTTACGATTACTGGTACCGCAGCATCAACCTTGGCAGGTCCTGCCCTGATTATTTCGGTTTTGATTTCAGCCGTTTGTGTGGGTATGTCAGCTATTTTCTTTGCTGAGTTTGCCTCACGTTACCCATCCGCTGGTGGTGTTTATGGTTATCTCTATGCTTCTTGGGGTGAGTACCCTGCTTGGATGGGCGGATGGCTTACAATGATCGTTTTCATGAACGCCGTGTCTAGTGTTGCCTCTGGTTGGGGAGCCTACCTCAAGGGGCTCTTGGCAAGCTTTGGTCTACAGCTCCCCAAGGCTATCAGTGGCCCTTTTAATCCGAGTCAGGGGACCTATATTGACCTATTGCCAGTCTTGGTTTTGGTGCTTGTGACGGCTCTTCTCCTCATGGATTCCAAACAAGTCCTTCGTTTGAACTCGCTCTTAGTGGTGCTTAAGTTTTCTGCTTTGGCGGTCTTCATCCTAGTTGGTCTCTTCCATTTGAATCCTAGCAACTGGGCAGATTTTGCACCATTTGGCTTTGGGCAAATTTATGGAGGAAAGACAGGAATTATGGCGGGTGCTTCCCTCATGTTCTTTGGTTTCCTTGGTTTCGAGTCTATCTCTATGACAGTAGACGAGATTAAAGAGCCGCAAAAGAACGTTCCTCGAGGTATCGTTCTTGCCTTGATTATCGTGGCTTCACTTTATGCCGTGGTTTCGCTGGTCTTGACAGGAGTGGTTCACTATACCAAGTTGAATGTTGATGATGCTGTGGCTTATGCCCTTCGCTATATCGGTATTTCTTGGGCGGCCAACTATGTCTCTGTGGTTGCTATTATGACCTTGATTACGGTATGTATCTCAATGGCCTATGCCCTTAGTCGTATGGTTTATAGCCTGGCGCGTGATGGTTTCCTTCCCCAAACCTTCCAAAAGGTTTCAAAGACTAATAAGGTTCCACATCATGCGACACTTTTGACAGGCGTATTGTCAGCTATCTCAGCAGGAATTTTCTCCTTGGCCAACATGGCATCCTTGGTTAACATTGCGACCTTGGCTTACTT
>JBKWCO010000068.1:0-7471 GCA_046975465.1 Streptococcus sp.
TCCTTGTTTTGAACAATGTAGAATTGGCTGCCATTTGAATTCTTAGCACCAGTATTGGCCATAGCAAGTGCGCCACGGATGTTGTAGAGGAATGGTGTAGGCTCAACAGCGAAACCTTTCTTCCAGATAGATTCTCCGCCAGTACCGTCACCCTTAGGGTCACCACTTTGAATCATGAAGTCCTTGATGACACGGTGGAAGGTAAGACCATCATAGTATTTGTCCTTGGCATGTTTCAAGAAGTTTTCAGAAGCCTTTGGAGCAAGTGTAGGGAAGAGTTTGACTGTGATATCACCCTTTGAAGTGTGGAGGATAACTTCAGCTTCGTCCTTACCAACCTTGTCAGACAACTGTGGAAAGGCGTTTTTCCAGATTTTTGAGCTTTTTCTAATTGTTTCGTGTATATCTTGTTGTCAACGTAGGCATCTCCACGAATGGCACGTGCAATATTTTCACGGTAGACAAATCCTAAGCAAGCAATAACAAGTACAAGGACTAAGAGAATGTACTTTTTAATGTTTTTCATATATAACTCCTTTGATGCATTATACCTATTATTGTAGCAGAAAAAAACCTTTTGTGAAACGGTTAACAGAGGTCTTTAAATATGGTAGAATGGGATTATCAACAAGAAAATGAACAATGGGACTAGATATAGGAAAAAGGTTGCCTCAGGTTAAAAAGTGAGGGCTGACTTTTGAAAGGACGCATGCTACTTGCTCTTATCAGAGATAGGTGTCTAAATTCTAACTATAGAAAACTTCGCTAAGCTGAAGGGACCTCTTGTTTGGATTTCTTGAAAAAAGGAGATTTTTATGTCAACTAAAGCAGAATGGGCTGAACTCTTTGAGTCGGTACACGGGCGTAAGCCTAGCCCCCAAGAATTTTTGGATGCTAAAGCAGCTGACTTTGATACAAGTGCTTTGGCTGCTCAAGCAGCATCTGTAGATGCCCCAGCTAAGAGTCTGCTACTGAAGAAACACCTGCAGCACAAGTCGTTTCAGATACTGAGGAAGTCGCTCAAGAAGACGATATCGCAGATGTGGCTGAAACAGCTGAAGATGCCGTCGCAGAACAAGCAAGCAGTGAATCACCATTTGGTGCAGAAGCTTTCTCAGAAGCACCTGTTCAACAACCAACACCACAATTTGATTCAAGCATGTTTGAAAAGGCACCTATCTCTTCAGCTCAAGGATTTGGAACAGTTCCTAATCCAGCAGCAGCTGGCTCAGCAGATAAACCTCTTTTCAATCTTATCTTGCCAATCGTAGCGATTGCACTTTCAGTAATCTTTGCAGTCTTGGCATGGTTTGTAAGTCCTGCTTGGGTCTTCATCATCTTGACAGTCCTTCGCAGTTGCGGTAGCAGTTGTTTCGCTTGTCTTTAGCCTTAAATCAAGCAAGAAATTGCTTTCAATCATTGCAACAGGTGTTGCTGGTCTCATGCTCTTTGTGTCTATTGGTGGTTTGATTTTCCAAATCTCTCAAAACGCTAGTGATAACACAAGCTCAAGCAAGACATCAAAAGTTGCTGATAAAGACGATGATGCTGACAAGAAAAATGATGACAGCGATTCAAAATCTGACTCTAAATCTGATTCAAAAGGTGATAGCACTGACGTCAACGATTACATTGACAAAAATGCTAAATTTGACTGGAATGAATCTAAGTTCAAGAAGTTGAAAGCAGGTAAAGACACTGTTAAATCAATCGTTAAAACATACGGCAAGGCTTCTGATGCACAAATGTCAGGTGATGACTTGAGCATGACTTATTCTGGTAAAGACTATGGCGAAAGTGTTTACCTAACTTTTAAGAAACAATATGACGGTACATTTATTTTGTCATATGCTTCAGGTAGATTCCCTCAAGATAAGGTAGAAGTTGATAAGTCTTATAAATCTGACTGGACAAAAGAACAGTTTGATGCTCTCAATAAGGGAGATTACGCTGATCCATCGAATGGTACGAAACTTGAAGATGTCGTTAAGGATCACCCTAAAGCTTCAAATGCAGAATACTCAATCACAACATCTCGTCAAGGTGAATTCACAAAAAAAATGACTATTTCTTATAGTGATTATAAGGCTGAAGATGGCAAACTTAAGAGTGTTTACTTGTCATTTGAAACCAAAGAAGATGGTGATACATTCTACCTTACTTATAAATCAGGTCCAGATGAGGATTAATTAGGGAACAGGAGGGGAAACCTTCTTGTTTTTCGTAATAAAAGGAGAAAACTTTTGAAATTCTTGAATTACACATATGAGCAAAGTCAGTCTATTGTCACTAAGGAGACTGTAGAAAAACTCAATCAAAAAGGTAGCTGGAAACGTTTTATTGGTTTATTTATCACTTCAATCCTTCTTTACTTTTCTTCTATTGCCACACCGATGTTTATAAAGGGCTTGACCGTTGAACAAGATCCTACATTTTCTTGGATTCAGTGGCCCATGATTATCTTGTATGTAGTCATGTATCTGGTCTATCTGCTCTTTTCAATAAGGCACAGAAAAAGCCCGATGAAGCTGAAATTTTGCACCTACTTTTATATGGTAGTCTTACTCGCTATCTTTACAGTATGTGCTGGTATAATGATGATGACACGACGAAATATTGTCAGTATACTATCGGGGGCTATGTTTCTTCTGTCCATTTATTATTTGATTCGAACGGTTCCCCGTAAACTGAGAGAAGCCGTTCAAAATCAGACAGAGTTTAGCCCTACGGTAGCTCTTGTAACCGAAAAGATTTCAGATGGCTTGGTCTTTTTAGGTGGAACGGGGATTACAGCTGGGCTGGTACTGTTTGACCGCTCTACCGGGAGCAACATCAGAGGGAGTATCGATGCAATGTTGATGCCTATCATGCCTGCCATTTTTGTCTTTGCGACTTATGTCTTTTCCATTGATTTACTACGAGGCTATTACCTCTTCAAATACTCCGAGCAATATAGAGAGCAGTTTGGCTACTCAGCTAAGGACTGGTATGGCGAGAAGTCGAAGGAGTATAGGAGGATGCTGGGTTAGTACGTTAAAATGTTCTTTTAAATTAGGTAATCAATTATATGCTTGAATTATATTGATGAACCTGATAATCCTAGTATCTGCATTTGGTCACATGAGAACTCTTATGAATTAGAGCTTGCAATTGAATTTGTTGCGAAGGAGTTTACAGATTTTTCGAGATGCTTCATGATTAATGAAGACTAAACCACCTCGAGGTGGTTTTCTTGTAATCTCAAGATGGTATAATTGAATATTGCCTATTGTCTAAAAGCTAGACGACTTTGCTCGTGGTTTGTCGTGTTGGGACTCGAGGTGCTGGTCTTAGCAAGGATATCGCTCTGAGTGTCAAAAACAAGTTGACTCACCTCGGTGCGAACGTTTCTGATGACCTTGCCCGCCTGTCAGGTAAGGTTGAAGATGCCTTTGCCTATGCGGATGGTGCTGTCTCAAAGAATATCGGTAGCACAATGCTCGTTTCTATCAGTCAAATGGTGGCAACTGGGATGAAGTGGCGTCTGGAATCTTGGTGGTTCAGGTGCAGGACGTAACAACCGCAGAGTTTAGCGACGATGCTAGCCAGGCCCTTGCCAAACATGGTGATGAAGTCAGCCAAGCCCTCAAAGAAACTGGCGAACAAGCTGGTAAGCATGCAAATGCTGAATTTTGTGGCAAGCAAGTGTAAATACCAATGAAGGCAGAGGTGGCCTTGATAATAAAATCGTTAATAGCGATAAGATTATTCGTGATGGATCTCATTTTGATGAACTCGGGAACTTGAAGCCAAATGTCAAATATCAATCTGGCGAGTTTGAATATCTTTATCAAACAGATGATATAGGACGTGTGACGGAGTGGGATGCTCCTAAACTAAATATGACAGAACGCGATACTCGTCTTTCGCATGATTCCAACACTCCAGGTAAATTACGGAGACCATGCAGGCCATTTAGCAGGAGATAGGTTCGGAGGTTCACCTGAAATTGATAATTTGGTTTCTCAATTGAGTGGTGTGAACGAGCGATTATACAAAATTGAAAACCAATGGGCTAAAGCTTTGAAAGCAGGAAAGATGTTTCTGTCAATGTGAAGGTGAACTATGTTAGAGACGCTCTAAGACCGGATAGTTTTGATGTAGGTACACAATTGATGGTTTTCCATTTAGCAGAAGAATAAAAATTAGAGGTGAAAATGATTTTGAAGATAAGTTATCAGAAATTCAAACAGATATGATTAGTTTAGCTCTTGAACTAGCGGAAGATAAAATTGATACGGCATATATATACGGTTCTTACGAGAATAATTCCTTATCTTTTAACAGTTTTTTTGCTCAAGATAACAAAGTATATACGATAAATAAACTAGACCAGCTTGGTATAGAAAATTTAACAAAAGATAGAATGTTTCAATATTTAGAAATTGGAATAAGTGACTTAGAGCGATTTATAACATTATTTCAAGAGGATAAAAAACAAGCCCCAACTCAACTGAAATTGGTATATGATAATGTGAATAAAAACTAATGCTAAATATTCTTATGAAATTTTTATTCAAATTCTGACTCACTAACTCCTGAAGATATTTTCATGGAATGGTACAATGAAGTGAAGGAAGAAGTTGAAGGGCATCATGATATTTGAAGACGAATTTTCAGCTAAACAAACAGATATGATTCAGTTGGCATTAGAATATGCAAATAGGGTAGAGCAAAAGGTTGATACTGTGTATATCTATTGTTCTTTTGAAACAATGTATTCCTTTGATGTTTTCTATAAAGATGATAAAAATAATATTGTAATGTTGCATGAACTTTCAAAAAAGGTATGAGTGAATCTGAAATAGATAATCTGATTTTTCAGTTTTAAAATTAGGCAATAAAGATTTACAAGATATTCAAAAAATTTGTCAAAAGTATAATCGTCCGATGCCTTCACAAATAAAATTGATTTATGATAATGTAAAAAGAGTGTAAATGGTAAGTATTCCTATGATTTATTTTATTCTAACTCAGACACATTAACAGCAGATGATATTTTTGAACAATGGTACAATGAAGTGAAAGAAGAAGTCGAATCGTCTCGTAAGATTTGAAATAAATTCTAGAATGTTGGATTAAGGTTTACAAAGTAATAAAATTTGATGGTGATTTTTTAATGGAAATCGTATAATCATTCTGAGGCATCTTGGTACAGCACATAGGACAGAGGACGCTTACTACGGTTACTGGAGCTTTGACACAGCTGCACTTTGCAAGATTCGTGGCATCATGACCAACGTTTCAAAGATTTGGATTTCTTTCTTATGATTTGTAGTTCAGAAAGAACAGTAATATTGACTTAACCACCTTCGAGGTGATTTTCTATGGTCTGGAAGATGGTATAATGTGAGGGTGAAAGGGATGCCTTTGGAAGAATACTTTCTTGACTATACGATTAAGAAATTAGATTGGAAATGAGAAAAATGATTAAAGATTTTGTGAAAGTAGCAGATATACCCAAAGAGGTAATTGGAAAATATAAAAGTGAAGTCCTGTAGAATTAATTGATATTTGGGAAAACAAGGTTTGGGTACCTTTTGAATGGCTACCTAAAAGTCATAAATCCAGATGACTATAGTGAATTAGTGAGAGATTCGTATTTCAGGGCTATATTTCCATTCAATTTTCATGACCGCTTTTGGCGACATCATAACGGAAGAAAAGAAATATGTGGAATTATTAAATACAAAAATGGCAGTTTTAATATCATGATAAAAAAATTTACTCATTTTTTGAAATTTATAGATAGTAATCATATTACAAAACATTTTGACCTACCGCTTTACCATGAAGCGATTGAAAAATATGGTTTGTTAGATTATGACCAGTGTTTTGGATTTGTACCCTTGTTAGCATTAGGAGGATTCAAAGATGTGGATCATCTAGATAAGGTCAAGATGTATGAGCATATCTTATTAATAACTACATTGGTGGGCAAGATCGAATAGTGGACAATCAAGAAATAAATATTGGTGAATTTATAATAAGAAGTAGATTTTAATGTACTATCATTTCGTACTTTTTAGAGGTAATATTCTCCCGTTACGTAATGACTTGGAGCGTTGTATCCTAGTTTCTAAGGACGTTGCGCATATTTTACTATTCGTTGCGTGCTTTTAGTCATGGGTCTTGATAAATTTAAAGTAACAAATTTGAGGAGGTATTCTTAATGTTACAATTTATTAAGAAAAACAAAGCTAATTTTATGGGTGCTTATTTTTGGATTAACGGGGCTGATACTGAAACCTTTAGTTAATTTATCGGTCAGTTTATCAAACAAATATCCGTTGGTTAGAAAATTTTATTATTTCTATTACTCGTTGCTGTTTACTTTATTAATAAACATCCTCTCTATATAATATTAATAGTAATTTTGCTAGCAGAACCTTTTATAAAAGAATAAAATAAGACAGTATTAAAATGGACATTGCCACGTTGATCAAAGAATATAGAACTAAAACAGGTATGACTCAGCAAGAACTTGCAGATAAAGTATTTGTTACTCGTCAGACCATTTCTAAATGGGAATTAGGAAAAGTGAACCTGATAATGTTTCACTGGATTTATTATTTAAAGAGATGAATATTGAAAAGAATCTCAAAGGCATTAAAGCTAATTTAATTAGCAGAAAATATTTTACTTACAATAATTGCCGTTTATTCTCTCCATCGATACTTATTATTAGACTATTGGTAGTTAAAATAGGCAAGATGGAAAATAAAAGATTAGTCATTTTGATTAATACCTTTCTCTTGTAATAATTGATTTATATGAAGAGTTTAAAGGATGATGTATACTTTGGTTTCTTGGAATTATTGCAATATCTTATAGCTTTATAGTTTTTATAAGCGAGTTTGGAAATCAAGAAGGATTAGATACTTAACATACAGTATAAAAACTAGTCATACTAATATCTGAATTGCCCCAAAAGTGTGACAGAAAAATCTAACTTTTGGGGTAGTTTCTTTTCTTCTTCATCCATTTTCATAAGATAGCTTGTCACTTAAGTACCTCAGGCATCCTCAAAAAATTCTCTCTTATATCCGACCTTATTTTCCTAAGACCAGATTAAAGTATGATAAAATAAAGAAAAAGAGATAAAGGAGTCAGCTATGGCAACTAGAGAAGAATGGGTGCGTCACTTTGAGGACGTCAATGGACGTAAACCAAGTCCTGAGGAGTTTATGGAAGCTAAGAAAGAGGGCTTTGTCATTGCTTCGGAGGAACCAAGTGTCCAAGTGTCTGAGCAGGTTGAGGCTCAGCAGGTGGATAACTCTGAAGCTACTGAAGAGGTGACAGCTGACTCAGTGGCAGATACGCAACCAGACGAGGCTCAGGTGGCATTAGAGGAGGAAGCTCCTAAGCCAATGCCTGAGTTGAATATGGAGAAAGAGCAAGAAAAAGAAACTCCAAAGACAAGTCAGATACC
>JBKWCO010000069.1:0-7446 GCA_046975465.1 Streptococcus sp.
TTTATGGTGGTACTTAATTTGTTCTTCGTAGGTTTGTGGTACAATGCAAACTTTGGTATATGACTTGAACGATTCAGGTACTATAGTAAATATCAAGGTACCGGTTACTGTTAAGACTTCAATATTGTTTGATATTCTACATTAAGTAGGAAAAAACGCTAATAATAACGATGATTTGTTAGTGATAAATGTTAGCAGTTCTTTAAGAAGTTCCATTACTAAGTTTTTGGCCTAAGATATAAAAACTCATGACTTTCTAAAATCTTTGGTTTTAGGATTTTTTTATTTCTTGAAAATCACTAGTCATGCTAGTGATTTCAAAAAACTTCTAGTAATGTGTCAAAAAATGTCACAATGGAATTGAAAGTCTTTCATCTAAATATAGATATTAAATTATTTATGAAAAGTACTGAGCAATTATTAGTCAACTCTTTCATTTATTTTGCAACAAAAAGAGTGTAGAATACATGAGGTTGGGTCTTGTGCATGTTAATCAATATCTCCACAACTAAGCATTTTATCAGTTAGGGGGAGCTTAAAAGTGTAAGAGTAACCTACTGGTATAGTTACCCGTAGGGATGAGTAGCTTTAAGTGATAATTATAAATAGTCTAAGCTCTGAACTACACTCCAAGAGTTAGATTTTTCTGTCTAACTTTTGGAGGTCAGTACAATTATAGTTGATTTTTTTCATAATCTTTCCAATAAAAATATTAAAGCGAATCAATCTATCTATTATAAAATTAAACCTTCTATTTGTAATGTCAACACTATTCACAATAGGATTTTGTCTATCAAATACTTTGATATTAAAAAGTATTTGAATTTAAGAATCTAATAGAGTTTAAAGGAATGGGTGTTTTTATGAGATATCTCAAATTGACATGGTTCTTTCTTTTGTTAGAATATGAGCATAACTAAATATAGAAGGACGTAATTTAAATGGGGAAAAAGGAATTACAACGTTATTCACTCAGGAAGTCTAGCCTTGGTGCGGCTTCTGTTCTTTTGGGGACTGCAGTTCTTGCAGTAGGAGCTTCAAATGCAAGCGCTGATGAGGTAGCAACAACTACAGATTCAGCAACACCAGCAGTTGAAGCAACAGATGCTGTTGAAGAAAACACTTCAGCCGTAGCAGATTCAACTGAAAAGAAAGTTGTTAACGTTACTGAAGAAGGCAACACAACTGTTACAACGAGTGAAGTAACAAATACAAGCTTAGAAGCTGCAAAAACAGCTGCAACTAACGAAGGGGTTGAGGTTAAGGAAGAACCTGCTCAAACCAAAGAAACTGTTGAAGCAGCTGCTGCAGATAATAAAGCACAAGCAGAGAAAATCAATACAGTCGTGTCTGATTACAAGGCGGCTAGGAGCAATACAAATCAGATAAAGCTGACTATGATAAAGCAAAAGCAAACTATGATGCAAAATTAGCTGAGAAAGCACTTGCTGATAAAACAAATGCTGAAGCTCAGGCTAAATATGATACTGAAAAAACAGCTTATGATAAAGCTTCAGAGCAATACCAAATTGCTAAGCAAGCTTATGACTCAGCTCTTTCAGAGTACAAGACTAAGAAAGTTACTTATGATGCTAAGGTAGCAGAAAAAGAAGCCGCTGATAAAGAAAATGCGCTTTCTGCAGCTAAATACCAAGCAGAATTGGCAACATATAACCAAGCAAAAGCTGATTATGAAGCTGCACTTGCACAATATAATAGCGATAAAGCCAAATAATGCTGAAAAGGCAAATTATGATAAAAAGTAACAGAAAAAGTCGTTACTGAAAAACGTAACGCTGAAGCTGAAGCTAAATATCAAACTGAGCTAGCAGCATACAATGAAGCAAAAGCTAAATATGATGTAGAAAAAGCAGCATATGACAAGAATCTTGAACTTTATAACGCTAAGAAAACAGCTTATGAAGCAGATCTTGAAACAAAACAAGCTATTGAAAAATACAATGCAGATGCTAAAGCTAAGTACGAAGCAGCCTTGGTTGTCTACAATGAGCAAAAAGCTAAATATGACCAAGAGTACCTTGAGTATCAAAACAAATTAGCTGTCTACCAAACAGCACTTAAACAATACCAAGATGCTAAAACAGCTTACGATAAATACATGAATGATCCTGTATATCGTAACCTTAAAGATGCTGAAGTTGTTCAAGAATTGACTTTCCAACGTGAAAACGATGCGACACACAAAGTTGAAGGTGTAAGCAACTACTTGACAAAAGAAGCACAAGAGCGTCTTAACACAAGTAATGTTTTCCAATATGACTCTAACAAGTTACAAGCATCTGACATTGTTTCAAACAGTCCTTGGACAAACACTGAAGATGAGTGGATTCAAGTTAAAGAAGGCGACAAATTTGTTGTGACTTATGATGGCTTGAACCAATCTAGCATGCTTGTTGAAAATGAAGCATCAGCAATCAAACGTGTTGTATACCGTTACGAAATCGTTAGCCTTCCATCAAACGACGGAAAAGGTATCGCGAAAATCAGTAAGGATCCAACAGTAACTATGACAGTTGGAGCGTCAACTGATCAAGATAAACCGGTTAAAGTAGCTGTAGATGTTGAGTTTTACGATAAAGATGGTAAAATGTTCAACCTTAGTGAGCGTAAAGCTATCGTAGCACTTAACTCACTTAACCACTGGAACGGTGCAGCTTATGTTGAAACATCTGAGCGCCCACGTCCACTTACAGTAGAAGCGAAAGACGTTAATGGTAATACTGTTCGCGGTACTTACAATCCTTACGCAGATGGTTCTACTTTGGCAATCCAAAACGGTGAAGTTGTTACAAAATCTGGTTACGCAGATTTTGGTGGAGCTACAGTTAACATTTCAGATGAGAACCCACTTAAGGTAGTGGTTCCTATCACTGACTGGAATGGTTCAGAATGGGTTGTCTCACGTGAAATTCCAACTGATGTAACAACTCTTAATGCTTCAGGTAGTGGTAATGGCCACGCTCTTGGTAACCAAGATTATACTTTGGTGATAAGGACGATGTTATTGGTTCATACAGTGTTTCTGCTGAAACTGGTTTGATTACATTCACACCTAAGAAAAAATACCAATCAACACGCCACCAAGAATATGTAAATATTGGTGATAACCAATTCATCGCTATTCCAAAATCATCAGTTACTTATGATGCTGCTACTAAAGAAGTAACATCAGTCAATGATAACCAATACATTGACCACGGTGCAGTCTTTAATGGTGAGACAACATCAGAATTGACAGGTTGGGATAACGCTGATTCACCTTACCTCTACTATGGAGGTGCAGGTATCAAGATGACTAATGGTCACTTGGTATTTACTGCTGAAGGTGCAAATGCTGATGGTGCACCAACAGTTTATTGGTTCGCAATCAACTCTAACCTTGGTTTGCCTAAGAATCCAGGTGAAAAACCTGAAGAACCTAAGGCACCAACACCACCAACAGCACCGGTTAAACCAGTCGTTAAAACAGTTGGTATCAATCCACAAGAACCAACACCACCAACACCTCCAAAAGAGCCAGTGGCACCAACGCCACCAACTCCAGAGGTAGTTGAAGTTCCTGGTAAACCACAAGAACCAACACCACCAACAGGTCCAACGGCACCAACGCCACCAACACCAAAAGTGGTTGAAGTTCCAGAAAAACCGGTTGCACCAACACCACCAACAGGTCCAACGGCACCAACGCCACCAACACCAAAAGTAGTTGAAGTTCCTGCTAAACCAGTAGAACCTAAAACTCCTGAAAAACCAAGTGTTGTATGGCACAAGAACTATGTCGTTGAGAGAGAGTCTCACGTGGTACCACCAACACCAAAAACACCTCAAAACCTGTGACACCACCAACACCACCAACGCCTGATACTGAGGTACCTGTAGTGCCTCAAGCTGAGTTGCCACAAACTGGTGAGCACACTAGCAATGCTGGATTGATTGGACTTCTTTCAATGATTTTTGCAGCCTTTGTAGGATTCTTCAAACGTCGTAAAGAAGATTAAGTGGTGCTATTAAATTAGTTCCCCATCAAAACTAGATTCTATTTAGGATCTAGTTTTTATTTTTGCTCGGTTTTCCTCCCTCATTTCATTTCTATTTACTGGTGAAACATGTTATAATTGTCTTGAACGACTATTATAGAAAGATGCAAGGAGACGAGCATGGAAGAACTTAAGAAAACCGCTGGTGTAACCGCTGCCAAATATGTTGAAGATGGAATGGTTGTTGGACTCGGTACAGGGTCAACAGCTTACTTCTTCGTAGAGGAAATTGGCCGTCGTATTAAGGAAGAAGGTCTTAGTGTTGTTGGTGTAACGACATCAAGTCAAACCACTAAACAAGCTGAGGGCTTAGGCATTCCTTTGAAGGCAGTGGATGACATTGACAGTATTGATGTTACTGTTGATGGAGCCGACGAAGTAGACCCTCAACTCAACGGGATTAAAGGTGGCGGTGGTGCCCTTTTGATGGAAAAAATTGTCGCTACACCTACAAAAGAATATATCTGGGTGGTTGATGAGTCTAAAATGGTTGATCAATTAGGTGCTTTCAAATTACCAGTTGAAGTGGTTCAATATGGCGCTGATCGATTGTATCGCGTCTTTGAGTCTAAGGGCTATAAACCATCATTCCGATTAACGGAAGAAGGCAATCGCTTTGTCACTGATATGAAGAACTATATCATTGATCTAGATTTAGGTGAAATTGAAAATCCAGTGGCACTTGGTGAGGAACTTAAAGCCATGACAGGTGTTGTTGAACATGGACTCTTCAATGGAATGGTTAACAAGGTTATTGTTGCAGGAAAAGACGGTGTTAAGATCGTTGAAGTAAAGGCTTAGTCCCATCTGAGTTTCTTCATTAACTGAATAACGCAATCTATTGTTTACGAAAATATAAAAATAAAGAAAGGTAAAGAGAAAATCTTAAAAGATTTCAGCTCTTTGTGGTGTTATTATGTCTAAATTTAATCGAATGCATTTAGTTGTTCTTGATTCTGTAGGGATTGGGGCAGCACCTGATGCAAACGACTTTGTCAATGCTGGTGTACCAGATGGTGCTTCTGATACACTTGGCCATATCTCGAAGACTGTTGGTTTGAATGTGCCAAACATGGCCAAGATTGGTCTTGGGAACATTCCTCGTGAAAGTGCCTTTGAAGACCGTACCAGCTGAAAATAATCCAACTGGTTATGCAACAAAATTGCAGGAAGTGTCTCTTGGTAAAGATACGATGACTGGCCACTGGGAAATCATGGGTCTCAATATTACTGAACCTTTTGATACTTTCTGGAACGGATTCCCAGAAGAAATTCTCACTAAAATTGAAGAATTCTCAGGCCGTAAAGTCATTCGTGAAGCTAATAAACCATACTCAGGTACAGCTGTTATTGAAGACTTTGGACCTCGTCAAATGGAAACTGGTGAATTGATTATTTACACTTCAGCTGACCCAGTTCTTCAAATTGCTGCACACGAAGACGTTATTCCTTTGGATGAATTGTATCGTATTTGTGAATATGCACGTTCAATTACTCTTGAGCGTCCAGCTCTTCTAGGGCGTATCATCGCTCGTCCTTACGTTGGTGAGCCTGGAAACTTCACTCGGACATCTAACCGTCGTGATTTGGCTGTTTCACCATTTGCACCAACTGTTTTGGATAAATTGAATGAAGCTGGTATCGATACTTATGCCGTTGGTAAAATCAATGATATTTTCAACGGAGCTGGTATCAACCACGATATGGGACACAACAAATCAAATAGCCATGGTATTGATAATTTGATTAAAGCTATGACTTCTGAAGATTTCAAACATGGCTTCTCATTCACAAACTTGGTAGACTTCGATGCCCTTTATGGACACCGTCGTAATCCTCATGGATATCGTGATTGTTTGCACGAATTTGACCAACTTTTGCCAGAAATCATCGCAGCAATGCGTGAAGATGACCTCTTAATGATTACAGCAGACCACGGAAATGATCCAACTTACGCTGGTACTGACCATACACGTGAATATATTCCTTTCTTGGCTTACAGCCCATCATTTAAAGGAAATGGACTTATTCCTGTAGGTCATTTCTCTGATATTTCAGCAACTGTTGCTGAAAATTTCGGTGTCGATAAAGCTATGATTGGTGAAAGCTTCTTGGATAAACTTGTCTAAATGAAGCGCTACGCATTTTGGTTCGTGGGATAAACGTTGGTGGTCGTCATAAGGTAGTCATGGAAGAATTTTTGTCGAGAGTTAGGAAAACTCGGTATGTCAAATGTTTCTTCCTATATAAATAGTGGAAATCTTTTCTTTGATTCTACCTTGATGAAAGAGGAACTCCTCTTAGTTTTAGAGGAATTTCTAAATAAGGCTTATCCATTTATTAAGGTATTTTCTCTTTTTACTCTTGAAGATTATCAAAATGAAGTGGCCTCGTTACCTAAGTGGTGGGAAGATGATTTCTATAGAAAAGACGTCCTCTTATTTACTGAAAGACTTGATAAGAACGAAATGAAGAAGATTATTAACTCGATAGAGTTGAAAGATGAAATACTTTATTTTGGTCAGCTTGGGGTCTACTGGGGAAAGTATGATAAATCAAGTTATAGCCAAACGTCTTATCATAAGAAGTTATTGAAAACACCTTTCTATCCATATATCACCATTCGAAATGCAAGAACTTTTTCAAAAATTGGTCACTTTTTAAGAATGAAATAAAATTAAGGAGAAATAAGATGTCGCTACTTGAAAAAATTAGAGTTACGCAAGCCTTTTGGAGAGTAAAGGAATTGAAAAGCCTGAATTTGGTTTGATTTTAGGTTCTGGACTTGGCGAGTTGGCTGAAGAAGTTGAAGATGCAATTATCATTGATTATGCGGACATTCCAAACTGGGGACAATCAACAGTTGTTGGTCATGCAGGAAACTTGTATATGGTACTTTGGCTGGACGTAAGGTTTTGGCTCTTCAAGGACGTTCCATTTTTATGAAGGAAATCCGCTTGAAGTAGTCACTTTCCCTGTACGTGTGATGAAAGCTCTCGGTTGTGAAGGGGTTCTCGTAACGAATGCGGCTGGTGGTATTGGCTTTGGCCCTGGTACTCTCATGGCTATCACAGACCACATCAATATGACTGGTCAAAACCCATTGATTGGTGAAAACTTGGATGATTTTGGTCCACGTTTCCCTGATATGTCTAAAGCTTACACACCTGAATACCGTGAAACCGCTCATAAAGTGGCTGATAAACTTGGTATCAAATTGGATGATGGTGTTTATATCGGTGTGACTGGTCCAACTTATGAAACTCCAGCTGAAATCCGTGCTTATAAGACACTTGGTGCAGATGCTGTTGGGATGTCAACCGTTCCTGAGGTTATTGTTGCAGCTCACTCTGGCTTAAAAGTTCTTGGAGTTTCATGTATTACCAAC
>JBKWCO010000070.1:0-7416 GCA_046975465.1 Streptococcus sp.
TTTCAGATGAAGATATCATCTGGCTTTACAGCTATTTTACAGACCTTAAGATTGCCCCAACGACCTATACTGTCAAGGATTTGGAAAAGGAAATTCCTTATGACATCACGCGTCGTGAGATTAATGGTAAAGTGGTTAAGCTCTTTTGTGCCAAGGAAGATATCTTCTATGCAGCCTACTTGCGTAAAGAGGGTGAAGACATCGTTCACCGTGTGGAAAAAGTATCGCGTGGTTGCTTAATCCGTAAAGACTTTTACTCTTATACTAAGATGTTCACGGAGTACTACACACCGGTAGACAATAAGGCTCACCTCTATCAACGCCGTTTCTTCAATGAGGATGGTAGTGTTGCTTATGATGAAATTGTTGATGGTAAGGATAGTATCTTCCGTTTTTCAGATAAGATTTTGTCTTCTAAGCACGAGTTTATCGCTTATTTTATGTCTCAACTTGGCCTCACGGACAAAGATATTGTCATCTTGGACCGTGCAACTGGTACAGGGCAAGCCGTTTTCCGTAATGCCAAACCTGCAAACTTGGGGTAGTGGTCCATGCGGAACACTTTAGTGAGAATGCGGTAACAGACAAGACCATTCTTTGGAATAATTATTACGAGTATCAATTTAGTAATGCGGACAAGGTCGATTTCTTTATCACGCGACAAATCGTCAACGTGATATATGCTAGATCAGTTCAACAAGTACACACCATTTAGGCCTCATATCGTAACTATCCCTGTGGGAAGTGTGGATAAACTGAGAAAACCTGATGGCAACGTAAACCATTCTCTATCATTACCGCTTCACGTTTGGCCAATGAAAAACACGTGGACTGGTTGGCCAAGGCTGTCGTTAAGGCTAAAGAAAGTCTGCCGCAAGTAAACTTTGATATCTATGGAACAGGTGCTGAAGAAGCCAAACTTAAGGCCATTATCGAGGAAAATCAAGCTCAGGATTATATCCACCTTAAGGGTCACCAAGACTTAACAGAAGTCTACAAGGACTACGAACTTTACCTATCAGGTTCTAAGAGTGAAGGGTTTGGCTTGACACTTCTAGAAGCTGTGGGATCTGGTCTAGGTATGATTGGTTTTGATGTTCGTTATGGGAACCAAACCTTTATCAAGGATAATGAAAATGGGTACCTCATTCCTCGTTTTGAAAAAGATGATGAGCCTGCTATCGTGGCTGCCTTGGCAGAGAAAATTGTAGCCTTCTTCAATCGCTCAGATTTGGATCATGTTCATCAAGTCTCTTATGATATTGCCAAAGGCTTTTTGACAGAGGAAATCGAGCAGAAGTGGCTTAACTTAGTAAAGGAGATGACTAGTCATGATTAATTTATTTGAAAACTATAGTCAAGGTAGTTGGGATCTCCATTACTCACTGATTGTCGCTGGCTATGTAAATACAACAGTTTGTCTTTCAGATGATGGCTTTCTGCCTAGTGATGTGACCTCACCCTACCTTTATTTCACTGGTTTTGACAAGGTTCAAGGTTCTGCACTTTACTTTAATCAGGTCCCTGTGCCTGACTACTGGGAAATTATAGGAACGAATAGCAATGCGGAAATCTTCCGTTTTGATAAGAAACGTGGTCATATTCATTATGCGCATCCTGCTCACCAACGTCTGGTTAAAGCAGTGGACTGGTATGATGAGTCAGGACGCTTGCGCGTGACTGAACGCTACAATAACAAGGGCTACCGTTTCTCACAAACAACCTACAATGTTAAGCAAGAAGCGACCATTACGAGCTATTTCACTCCAGACAACAAGGAAGTTATCGTCATCAACCATTTGACTAAAGACGTTATCTTGAATTGGAAAGACAAGGTCTACATTTTCAAAAACAAATCGGAGTTTGTAGTCTTCTATCTCCAAGAGGCGGGTTATGATTTAAGTCGTATCCTTTATAACTCACTGTCAACGCCTTTCTTGACAACGATGAACCTTCCAAATTCTGGCCAAGATGTGCTTTTCTGGCAAGAGCCAATTACAGACACAGTTCCTGGCAATATGCGTTTGCTCCTTGATAGCAATCACCGTCAAACCAAGATTGTTGTTCAGGATTACACAGCCTACACGAATTTGCTAAAATTGATTAGTCCCCAGCAGGCTTCTCATGTAGCTTTCCTTGGCTTCATGTATCCATTTGCACGTCAAAATCATTTCCAAAACCATGCACTTATCTTGACCAATTCCGATCAGATTGAACACTTGGAAAGCATTGTTAGTGAAGTGCCTACCATGCACTACCATATTGGGGCAATCACTGAAATGTCAAGTCGTTTGATGGATTTAGCTAAATATAGTAATGTTAGCCTTTATCCGAATATTACAACAGAACAGGTTAAGCGTCTCTATCAAGAGGCTGATTTCTATTTAGATATTAACCACCAAAATGAAATCCTGTCAGCGACACGTGCTGCCTTTGAAAATAACCTGCTTATCCTGGCTTTCACAAACACAAGCCATGGTCCAGATTATACTGCACCAAGCAATATCTTCTCACCAATGAATGCTGGGCAATTTAAGCAAACCCTTAAAGAAGCCTTGGGCAACCGTGACTTCCTTAGTCACTTGCTTGATCGTCAACGTGAGCACGCTCATGTAGCAACACCAGAAGATTATAAGAAGGTTATTGGTTAGGGAAATGGCACTAGAGGTTCGTAACATTTATCCTCTGACACCAACATTTAAGAAGGTCGTTCACTTTATGAAGCGGCTTTTCCTGTGGAAAGAGCTCCCACTTGGCAATTGTCTTGGAATAATTTGAAAAATGGACAATCTTTCGTGGCTTATTTTGATCAAGAAGTTTTTATTGGTTTTACCTATGCAATCTGTACTGATAACCTGGTCTACCTACTCTTTCTTGCGGTTGAGGAAAGTAAACAGTCGCAGGGTTACGGTAGTCAAATTTTGGCACAAGTTAGGGAAGAAGCAGGAGAACGACCGTGTGTGCTTACGATTGAGCCTATGGATGAAGAGGATGCATCTAACCGTACTCAACGTCTAAAACGTTTAGCATTTTATGAACGAAATGGCTATCAGGCATTGAATCACTTCTATTTGAAGGGACTGAACGCTATCAAATTTGACAACGGATAGGAGCCTTTGTTTAGCTGATTGGAGCAGGATCTAGCTAAGACCTTCTTAGGAAAATATGTATAAGGGTTGAGTAGGGGAATCATTACTTGCTAAATATCAATGAGCAGAATAAGAATAATCAAAATAACTTTTCTCTTGTCATTAGAGGGAAAATGATAGAATTGTAACGTTGACTAAATGCACGTCCTGTGCAACCGCACGACTACTGTTTGCAAGTGGGTTCGCCCCGCAGTACTAGGCGAGTCTTCACGAGGGAAGCCTCAGACACATTAAAATCTTAATGGGAGGGCATCGCGAGCACATACGCAATCATCAAAACTGGTGGAAAACAAGTTAAAGTTAAGTAGGTCAAGGATCTGCGTTGAAAATCAACGCTGAAGCAGGATCAAGTAACTTTTAACGAAGTTGTTCTTGTCAGTGGTGATAAACTGTATTAGGTATAAGTTCTCGAGAGCTACTGTTATCGGAACTATCGAAAACAAGGTAAACAAAAAAGTTGTTACTTTCAAATGAAACCTAAAAAAGTAGCCACCGTAAACAAGGTCACCGTCAACCTTATACAAAGTTGTTATCAACGCTATCAACATAAATTAGCGACTAATCACTAAGAAAGGACACAATCTTATGTTGAAAACTCTTGAGAGCTTGCTTTCTTACAAAAGGTAGAGTTCTACTTCCAATAGTCGTGATTCACAAGCTAAACGTCTTGGCAGCTGATGGACAAACTGTATCAGGATCGATCCTTTACCGTCAACGCGGCACACACATCTACCCAGGTGTAAACGTAGGCCGTGGTGGTGACGATACACTCTTCGCCAGTTGAAGGTGTTGTACGTTCGAACGTAAAGGTCGCGACAAAAAACAAGTATCTGTATGCCCAGTTGCTAAATAATTAAATAAGTCTGCACTTTTTTAGACTTTCTTTATGAAAAGGAGAATTCTATGCCTTTAAATCCCTACCAACAAGAAGTGGGGCCAAGTCTAGCGGATGCTAGTCCAGGTAAGATGCCAGATGTTGCCCTATTAGAAGGTCGTTATTGTAGCGTTGAACATTTGACGGTGGCAGAGCATTATGAGGACATTTTAGACTTTTACTTTACTAATCAGATTCTTTCTGATTGGACCTATATGTATGCGGATCCTTTTGAATCTGAAGAAGCTGTACGTCAGTGTTTGGAGGATTATGAGCAATCCCAGAATCCTTATTTCTTTGCTATCAGGGATAAGGCTTCAGGTAAGGTTCTAGGAACCTTTCACTCATGGCTATTACGCCTAAAAATCGTAGTGTAGAGATGGGACGAGTGATTTTGGCCCTGCTTACAAAAACTAGAGCAGCCACAGAAGCTCAATATCTGGTTATGAAATATGTTTTTGAAGTCCTAACTATCGTCGTTATGAGTGGAAATGTGATAGTCTCAACCGTCCTTCTGCCAATGTCAGCCATGCGTTTAGGTTCACCTATGAGGGCGTTTTCGTAACCATGCTATCTATAAGGGACGTAGCCGTGATACGGACTGGTTCTCGATTATTGATAGTGAGTGGCCAGAACTTAAAAAGCGATTTGAGAATTGGCTAGCTCCTGAGAATTTTGATGAAAAGGGACAGCAGAAACGTTCTTTAAGGGACTGTTAGCTGGCAATATAAGGGCTCTCTTCTGATGAAGGAGCCTTATTTTAGTAGTCTTAGTCCTAAATCGAAGTTCCTACTTTTCTAGTGATTATTGTTGCTGTCAAAATCAGTCTAAATACTCATTTTTCTGTCAATAATATTCCCATAATAAAGCATATTTATGCTATAATAAAGAGTAATTGTATCAAGGAGAATATGACTAATGGATTTAATTCGCGAAAAAGTATTTGTTAACCGTTACCACTATGATGTTCGTAACCATGAGTGGGAAAAAGAGAATGGTGTTCCTAAAACAAATGTTGAAGTAACTTTCCAGTTGCACAATAAAGATGAAGAAGCTAACAATACGTCTGTTGTAGCTGTTTTGCAATTTATGATTGTCCGTGATGAGTTTGTTATCTCAGGGATTGTTCTCAAATGGATCATATTCAAAACCGTATTGTCAATGAACCTAAAGACTTTCACAAGAAGAAGCTGAGGCTTTGGCAGCCCCTTTGTTGGATACGCTTCAACGTTTGACTTATGAAGTCACTGAGATTGCCTTGGATCGCCCAGGTATCAACTTGGAGTTCTAAGATGTCTCTTGCAGTTATTACGGATTCGTCGGTTAATCTCCCTACTGATATTCAGGGCATGCTGATGTATATATTTTAGATATTCCGGTCATCATTGAGGGTCAGCCTTTTGTTGAAGGGAAAAACTTGGACTTGAAACAGTTTTATGAGCAAATGGCGAACTCAGAAGAACTGCTCAAGACGTCGCAACCTAATCTGGCTGATTTGGATAACCTACTGATGGAGTTAGAGGATAAAGGTTACACCCATGTCATTGGGCTTTTCCTTTCTTCAGGCATTTCTGGTTTTTGGGCCAACAGTCAATTTTTGATTGAAGATCATGCCAAGTTGAAAATTGCTTTTCCTGATACTAAAATAACGGCAACTCCTATGGGTGCCATGGTGAGAAACGTTTTGCATTGGTCAGCTCAAGAGATGTCTTTGACAATATCTTGAAGAAACTAGATGAGCAAATTGCACAAACAACAGCTTATATTCTTGTGGATGACCTTAACCATTTGGTTAAGGGAGGACGTTTGTCAATGGTTCGGCGATTTTAGGAAATCTTTTGTCTATCAAACCTATTTTGAATTTTAATGATGAAGGAAAAATCGTTGTTTTTGAAAAGGTGCGTACAGAGAAGAAAGCTGTGAAGCGTTTGGTTGCCCTAGCTGAGGACAATCAAAACATGGAGCTCAGCATTTTCATACCAATGTTCCTGAAAAAGCTGAAGATTTTAAAAGGCAGCTAGAAGCAGAGGGAATTAGCGTTTCAACAGTGGTATCCTTATGTGCTGTAATTGCGACACACTTGGGTGAAGGAGCGCTAGTACTAGGTCTAACACCTAAATTTACCAAATAAGTACTATCCATCTGGGATGGGCTTGTCTATGATTAAGATCAATAGAGAGGGAAAATAACATGTCTATTAAAGTTATTGTTGCTGGATTTAAAGGAAGAATGGGTTCAACTGCGGTTGAAATGGTCAAGGGAGATGACGAATTGACTTTGGCTGCCTTGCTTGACCCATTTGCGACAGAAAAAGAAGTGGACGGTGTTCCTGTCTTCACAGATAAAGCGGATTTGGTTGGCTTTGACGCAGATGTCTGGGTGGATTTCACTATGCCAGCTGTTGCCTATGAAAATACTCGTTTTGCTTTGGAGAATGGTTTTGCACCAGTTGTGGGTACCACAGGATTTACTGAAGCACAAATTCAGGAATTGACAGACCTTTCTAAAGACAAGTCTATTGGTGGTTTGATTGCACCTAACTTTGCTATTGGTGCTATCCTTCTTATGAAGTTTGCGGTAGAAGCTAGTAAATATTTCCCAGATCTTGAAATCATTGAGCTTCACCATGACAAGAAAAAAGATGCGCCTTCAGGTACAGCGGTGAAAACAGCTGAACTTATCCGTGAGGTTCGCGAAACAAAACGTCAAGGTGCTGAGGATGAGGTGGAAACACTTGCTGGAGCACGTGGTGCTGAGTTTGATGGTTTCCGTATTCACAGTGTGCGTTTGCCGGTCTTGTTGCTCACCAAGAGGTCATCTTTGGTGCCCAAGGAGAAGGATTGACCTTGCGTCACGACTCTTATGACCGCATTTCCTTTATGGGTGGTGTTAATCTCGGTATTAAAGAAGTGGTTAAACGTGATCAGCTTGTTTATGGTTTGGAACATTTACTATGAGATTAAGTTATTTGCCTTCTGAGTTTCAGAAGGCTTTACCAATATTAGAGAAGATTAAGTCAGCGGGTTTTGAGGCTTACTTTGTTGGTGGTTCGGTACGAGATGCCCTTCTTAACCGTCCCATTCATGATGTAGACATTGCTTCGTCTTCATATCCTGAGGAGACCAAGCAGATCTTCGAGCGTACGGTAGACATTGGTATTGAGCATGGGACCGTTTTGGTCTTGGAAAATGGCGGTGAGTATGAGGTGACGACCTTCCGAACAGAGGACGTCTATGTGGATTACCGTCGTCCGTCTAGCGTGTCCTTTGTGCGTTCATTGGAAGAGGACCTCAAGCGTCGTGATTTTACAGTCAATGCTTTTGCTCTTAATGAAAATGCTGAGGTTATCGACAAGTTCGATGGGCTTGCTGATTTGGACAACCGTGTTTTGAG
>JBKWCO010000071.1:0-7348 GCA_046975465.1 Streptococcus sp.
CCATTACGTCCTGTACGCCCTACACGGTGAACAAAGAAAGACAAATCCTGAGGGATAGCATCGTTGATAACATGACTAACCCCTTCAATATCAATCCCACGCGCTGCAAGGTCAGTCGCTACAATGTACTCAAAATCAAGCTTCTTGACTTGATTCATGATACGCTTACGCTCACGTGGTGGAATACCTCCATGAATTTTGGCAACCTTAAGACCATTTGACACTAGGTAGCTGTGCAAATCGTCTGCACGTTCCTTGGTATTAACGAAAATCATTGCCAGGTATGGTTGCATCCCCTTAAGCATCTCAAGAATCTGTTCATTCTTGTTGCGACCCTTAGTAGATACCAACCAGTTATCAATGGTATCAGCAATAACTGTTGAAGTTTTGATTTGTTCCATGACGGGATTGGTCAAATACTTCTTCAAGAATGGCTGTAATTTTTGAGGAATGGTTGCTGAGAAGACCAAAATTTGCACTTCTTTAGGAAGGCTTGCCGCAATCTTGTCCACAGTATCCAAGAATCCCATGTCCATGGTCATATCAGCTTCGTCAACAACAAAGGTATGGGCCTTGTGAATAGCCAAGTCCCCAGACTTAACTAGGTCATAAATACGCCCTGGTGTCCCGATAACAATATGAGGTTGGGCTACCTTGAGTTTCTCAATCTGACGTTGCTTGTCTGTACCACCCACATAGTTAACCACACGAATTTCAGTCTCAGAGTGTTTGGCAATCTGTTTTGTTGCTTGGTAAATTTGTGTCGCCAATTCACGTGATGGCGCTGTAATAACAACTTGAACATCGCCACTCTTTGGATTGAGTTTCTCAAAAATTGGCAAGAGGAAGGTATGTGTTTTCCCTGAACCCGTCTTTGATTCACCCACTAAATCACGACCTGAACGAACCACTGGAATCAATTTCTGTTGAACAGGTGTTGGCTCCTTAAACTTAATCTCATCAAGAGCCTCCTGAATGAATGTTTTAAAATTAAAATCTTTAAATGACATGTTTATTTACTTCTTTTCTATCTAGTCTATCCCTATCATTATAACAAAAAAAGAGCATTTCTGCTCTTTTCATTTATTTCATAACGTTTCCAAGAACCATCCAAAGGGTAATGGCACTTGCAAGTGCTCCAACTGTCCAAAGGAAAGCATCAACCTTCCACTCTGACCATTTGTCACCCTTACCTGAAAGACCACCCAACTCGAGGTGATGGTGGAATGGTGTCATACGGAAAATACGACGACCTTCACCATACTTACGCTTAGTATATTTGAAGTAGCTGACCTGTAGCATGACAGAAGCTGTCTCAAAGACATAAACCACACCAATCAAGAGTAGGGTCCACTCCACACGTAGGGCAATAGAGATAACCGCAAGCATAGCCCCAAGTGACAAGGAACCGACATCCCCCATAAAGACCTTGGCTGGCTTGTGGTTAAAGACGAAGAAGCCAAGAAGTGCCCCAATCATAGTGATAATGATGGTCAAGATAGAGAACTCACCCATGACAAAAGCGATAATCCCATAGGCAATCAAGCTGATAACTACAGAGATAGAAGCTAAACCATCAATACCGTCTGTCAAGTTCACAGCATTTGAGAAACCAACAATCCAGAATAGGACAAAGAGAACATAAAAGACACCGAGATGAATGGTTAATCCACCAATAGCTAAGCTATCTGTCCCACTAGGAAGTACGTGGATAAAGTAGAAAAGCAAACCCGCAATAATCTGCAAGGCCATCTTTTGCCAAGGTTTAAGTCCCTCATTGATTTGACGGAAAATCTTAAGGAAATCATCAAGGAAGCCGATGATTCCATATATCAAAATCACAAAGAGAATCCCTACTGTGGCACCATAAGCCTGGTGTCCTTCGCTAAAGACGTGTAAGTTGAAAATCAAGCTAACCAAGATGGCAACCACTAGGAAGACTGTCCCTCCCATAGTTGGCGTCCCAGCCTTAGCCAGATGCTGCTTCACATCTTCATGCATTTGTTGGCCACCGATTTTCTTGATTTTGTAGTAAGTAATAAAGTGAGGCATAGCGAGCACCGTCAACACAAAGGCGGCCACGCCTGCTATCAGACTCATAGTCATCTTAGTCTCCTAAAGTAATGGTAATCTTCTTGGTTTTAGACAGGGCTTTTCCTGCCGCAACACTTTGTTTGGTAACAGTCCCTGACTTGCCACCCTTGTAAGTAATTTTAATACCTTTCCATTTGGCAAAGGTTTCAACGTTCTTCTTGGTCCAACCATACATGTCTGGAAGTTCTGTGAAGTCATTGGTCATGATAAGAATCTGTTCATTAGCCTTGATATTAGCTTTGGCATCTACAGAAACCTTCTCAATCTTATCACCAACCCCCAGAACAATCGGATGAATCAAGTTTTGACGAAGGGTGTTAGCTGTCTCACCTGGACTCTTACCGATAATATCGCCGGTTTGATAACTCGTTTCCTCGGTCTTTTCACTACCTTCAGACACAGAAGTATCTAGGGTGTCTCCCATAGACATGGCTTCTTCCAAAATCGGGTTAACCACAGTCGCATAAAAATTATTATCCCAAGTCTTAGGCTCCAGAACAGTCACATACATGATGTATTCTGGATCATCTGAAGGCACCATGGCAACAACTGAGTTGAGCGTTTCATTGGAACCAACCTTATACGTTCCAGTCTTTTCATCGGCAAATTGGGAAGTACCAGACTTAACCGCTACGTCATAGTTACCAACCTTGATAATAGGTGAACCTTCAGATTTATTGTAAAGGGTACCGAACTCTGGATCCGTACCAACGGAAATCATATAGTTACGAGTTTCAGAGGCAGCCTGCTTAGAAACTGGTTTACCGATAACTTCCTTCTTCGCTGTACGAGCTGTGCCTTGGTTAACATCGGCAACTTGTTTGATAAATTGAGGTTCCAGCATTATACCGTTATTTGAAATTGCGGTAAAGGCTCGAAGCATTTGGACCTGAGTCACTGAAATCCCTTGTCCGAATGATGATTGAGCTATATTAACAGAGTTTCGAGAGACAACCCCTGAGGACTCACCGACCATCCCAAAACGGGTAGGAAGACCAAATTTGTAAAGAGATAAGTAGTTAGACCAAACCTTGTCTCCCATCTCTTGTTCCAGCATGGTCATACCAACGTTACTTGAATAAGAGAATCCTTGAGCAAATGACATGGTACGACCTGTTGAGATACCCTCATTGATTGACCAGTCATTAATTTCAACGTCGTCAACCTTAATACCGTTGGCATTACTATAGGTCGCATTCGGGTTGAAGCTTCCATTGTTAATAGCAGCTGACAAGAGCATGACCTTCATGGTTGATCCAGGCTCATACTGGGCTTCGTAAAGACGGTTAACCCAGTCATAGTTCTTCTTAGCCTGTCCCTCAAGGGTATCAGAATTATAGGTCGGACGTTGTGTCGTTGCAAGGATCTCACCTGTCTTAGCATTAACAACTGTCGCTGAAGCATTGACACCTTGCGTCTGCTCCATAAAGGTATCCATCTGTGTTTCTAGGAAGGTTTGAAGAGGTGCTGACAAGGTTGTATAGATGTTCTTACCATCGATAGCTTCCTTGGTAATGGTTTCCGTACCTAGAAGCGTGTTACCGTTTTTATCTTTCTCATAGATGGCCTCACCATCTGTCCCAGTCAAGAGGCTATTGAGCGAGCGCTCCAAACCAGTTTGACCAATCAAAGAATAAGAGCCGTCTTTTTTATTTTCAACAGCTTCGGCACGACCAAGAAACTCTGACGCGAAGGTCCCATTAGGGTACATACGTGACGTTGTTGCTTCAAAGGCCATCCCCTTAATTCCCGCATCTTTAAAGGCTTTTTCTAGCTCTTCTTTAACAGAGTAGGTAATTCCCTTACCCTTTAGTCCAAAGGAAACCTGATAGGCACCCTTGGTACGCAATTGAGCCAAGGCAGCACTCTTTTCAATTCCTAGCTTATCCTTTAAAATATCGGCAACCTTGTCAAACTGACTATCTTGGACATAGAGTTTTTCTTGAGTCGCTGACACATAGCTGGTAGACACGATTGCGTAAATGGCATAACTGGTTGAATCCTCAGCCAAAACATTTCCATTTCGGTCGTAAATCGTCCCACGCTTGGCAGCCACTGTGGTCTTAGTGTTATAAGATTTAGCAGCCTGGGTCGACAAATCGACACCAAACTTACTGTCTGTCCCGATAATCACGACAAAGTTGATAATAAAGACGAAAAAGATAAAGATACTAAGAACCATAAGGTTCTGACCAACGTGCTGTCGGTTCTGGGCTGGCTTTCGCCTATCCCTAACGACATAGTTTAGAAATAAATGTTTAAGTTTTCTTAATCTGTTCATTAGCTATTTCACACTCTTAATACTATCGTTATTAATAGACAGGCCTGCCTTATTAGCAATCTCTTTAATACGGTCAGAGTTAGTCAACTCATTAACCGCCTGCTTAGCATTGTTAAGCTCTGTTTTTTCATCACTAATCTTGCTATTAAGGTCTGTGATTTGTTGCTTGATAGCCTGATTACGCCCTTGTAAAAATACAACAGCGATACTCATCACAATAGCTGTCAAAACAATTGCCGAATAGAAGGCCTTTTCCATACGCGTCATAAAACGAATATGGTTTCTAATGGCTCTATTAACAATCTGATGTTCCTTATTTTCCATAATTATTTCCTGATTTTTTTAGCCACACGCAATTTAGCAGAATGCGAGCGGTTATTAGCTTCTAATTCTTCCTGACTAGGTAGGATTGGCTTACGATTAACTAAGGCTACCTTAGGTTGGAGGTCTTCAGGAATAAAAGGTAGACCTTTAGGCACATCTACCGTACTGGCTTCCTTGAAAAGCTGTTTAGTCAATCGATCTTCTAAAGAATGGAAGGTAATAACCGAAATACGACCATCTACAGCAAGTAAATCCAAGGCCTCTTGAATAGACTCATCCGCAGCACCAAGCTCATCGTTCACTTCGATACGAATAGCCTGGAAAATTTGCTTGGCTGGATGCCCCTTCTTCTTCAATTCCTTAGCAGGCTTAGCTGATTTAATGATTTCCGCCAGTTCCGTCGTGGTCTCAATTGGTTTAACCTGACGAGCCTGTTCAATCTTACGTGCAATCTGTTTAGAGAACTTGTCCTCACCGTACTTGAAGAAGATACGCACCAAATCGTTGTAAGGATAGGTATTGACCACATCATAAGCGGTCAAGCTCGCCTCCTCATTCATGCGCATATCCAGCTTGGCATCCTGTTTATAGGAAAAACCACGCTCACGCTCGTCCAACTGTGGGCTAGAGACACCCAAGTCATAGAGAATGCCATCAATTTCAGACACCCCAAGGCTTCAAGGTTGGACTTGAGATTACGGAAATTATCCTTGATGAAAGTCACCATACCCTTATCAATATAATCCTTGAGACGCACTTGAGCATTATCAATAGCCTTTTGATCCTGATCAAAGCAGTACAAATGACCCTTTTCAGATAATTGCGACAAAAGATAAGACGAATGTCCTGCGCCACCCAAGGTCGCATCAACATAGATGCCATCGGGCTTGATATCAAGCATATCAACAGTTTCGTGTAAAAGAACGGTTACATGGTGAAATTCATTAGTCATAACTTTTATTATAGCACAAGAATAGAGAAATTGTCTCGTTCTGTAAGTATACAAGATAGTAAAAGAGCCAGATCCAAGGCCTGACTCTTTAGTTGCTATACCGTTTGATAAGATTAATCCACTCTGTAAAAATAGCTTTCCTCAGATGGTACTCCATTCGTCGCTAGGATACGATCCTTACTGTTATCTCCCACATCACTCGCATCGCTAATTCCTTTAGGGCAAAGCTGAATTGGTGTGTTCCCTACTTGACTAGAATCAACATAAGTTAGGTATATATGCCAGACACATATTGATTGGGTGAGACTTTGTCGATAGGATAAGTATAGCCCCAGAAATCCAACTGCCATCCGAAGTAATGGTGATGGTCTTTCCATTTGAAGACTTCCACGTTCCTACAGCTGATTTGTAATTGCCATTTTTGAGTTCATCAGGCTTAAGAGATGTTGAACTTGTTTGAGTTTGACGCTGCGCTAGAACTACTATTAGTAGAGGCACTGCTCAGATCCTTCCAATCCCAATTCGAAAGATCAGCCTTCTCTGCACCCGAATCACTGTCATCTTTACAAGAGATTGACCATTACTACTAAATTGGTAGCCAGAACCACCACCAGCCATAGCACCAGCACTACCATAGTAGCTAAAGGTGTTATCCTTGAGGTAGGCCAAAGTCATGCGCTCACCCAACATGCCCAGTTGTGGACCTTCTGTCAGACGAATGACCTGACCACTATCCTTAGAGATAGTATAAATATCCGTAATCATATGCTCTTTAAAGAGTTTCCCGGCTTAAAAGCAAGAATCAACTCATCAACACCATTACCATCCAGATCACGGTAAGTATAGACCGTTGAGGCAGGACTTGTTTGAGAATTAGCATAAGTCACAACGAAAGAATTAAGTGAGGCATCCGTTTGATTGTTGGCCACGGCCGTTTGGTACTTACTAATGATGCTATCATAGGCAGAGGTATCTACCTTTTTCTCTTGACTAGAGCTTGAGCTAGTACTTGTGCTAGAGCTTTCACTACTACTTGATTGTGACTGCTCTACTGATGAAGTTGAAGTTGGGGAAGTCAAGCCATTTGCTGATTTGAACAAGCTGCTAATAGGACTAAACTAGATAATCCTGTCACTAATGCTAAAATTTCTAATCCTAAATTCCTTTTCTCTAACTCTTATTCTGTTGTCCCAGAGCTGACATCTGCACTGTATGCAGGAGCTGTATAGCTTGAGGCATCACTATGTGATTCTGTATAAGTTGTTGGTGGCACATAGTTATACTGGGGCGCTTGATAAGTCTCTTGTGCTGAAGATGGTGTTGGGGCTGATACTACCGCAGGAGTAGAGCTTGCCTCTGTCTGACTAGCTACCTCTACCGTTGAGCTTGCTGACGACGATTCGCTCGAAGACTCACTTGACGTTGAAGAAGATGACGAAGAGCTTGAGCTAGATGCCTTGGGCTTGCTTGACGATGACTGCTTAGTACCAACCTTTACTTGGACCTTAGCATGATTGTGTGCCGGCTGCAAAAAGACAATAGCCAGAGCCAAAAGTATAGCTGGTAGGGTAAATGTCAAAATAAGGTAACGTTTTTCTTTTAAATGACGAAGTAGTTTCATAGAGTATTCACATTTCTTAAATATATTTTTAGTATCAATTAGTCTTAGATAAAATTATATCAGAGGTATTAAAATG
>JBKWCO010000072.1:0-7346 GCA_046975465.1 Streptococcus sp.
AGTTACCCATATCCAATTTGTTTTGAGGAGCCTTGAGACCATCAAAACCAACACCGTGAATGCGAACCACATCACCGTCATCCTCGATAGTCACACCCAGATCACGAAAGACCTGCATGGTTGAGAGGACATCCTCACCTCGTAAAATATCACGAACAGTTGTCACACCTTTAGCAAGACTTCCGAACATAATCGAACGGTGACTGATTGACTTGTCACCAGGGATACGCAAGCTGCCATGAAGACCTTGTGCCTTGGTTTCTAGTTTCATAGGTTACTCCTGAAAATTTTATAGTTGCTCTCATTATACCATAATTAAAAGCCTAACCATAGACTGAATTGTCAAAATATTCACTCTCTAGTATTAGTATACTTTTCTCTTAGAAAGGCAACTGCCTCTTGAACACGGTTCCGAATTAAGTTAGCAGACTCCTCCAAAAGACGATCTTCCTCAGCCGACAAAGACAAGTGAACAGGAGCTGCTACCCCTTGACGGCCTAGGATAACAGGATAGCCAAGATAGGTCTGGTAAGCTTCCTGATAGCTAGAGACTGCTACTTCTTCTAAACCATCTGAGAGGACAATTGCGCCAATCGAAGAGCCGCACTGGCAATGCCGTAAGAAGTATAGCCCTTACCATAAAAGACCTTGTGGCCACCCTTCATAGAAGCCATAAAAAGATTTTGACGCTCTTCTTCACTGGTCAATGCTGTAATATCTTGACCTTTGACCTTGACTTGACTCCAGGCTGTAAATTGGGAATTCCCATGTTCGCCAAGATTGTAGCCGGATACTGATTTTGGATTGACTGATAAATCATCTCCTACCGCTGCCTTCATTCTAGCTGTATCGAGTAGAGTCCCTGTCCCAATCACACGTTCTCTTGGCCAACCTGTGAACTCTTGATAGAGGGCTGATACGGCATCTACAGGGTTTGAGATAACCAAGAGTATGCCTTTAAAATCCAATTTTTTGAGTTCCTGAGAAACCTGATAAACAGCTTCTCGGGTAAATGGAAATTCAGCAAAACGGTCCTCACCGGCATTATGCTGTAACTGAATATTTCCAAGGGATGAAATAATCACATCAGCATCTTCAAGTGCTGCATAATCATTAACCACGATGTTGGCATAGCTAGGCAGATTGGCCATAGCATCTTTAAAATCCTGGGCATCCGCCTCGGCCTTCTTCTCATTGATATCTATAAAGACATAGCTATCAGCCAAACCTTGAGCAATAGCTCCATGAGCTACCGCAGCTCCAACATTTCCCATACCAATAATTCCAATTTTACGAGCCATAATTTACCTCCTTTAATGCAGAAAGAGCCCTGTCAATCGACAAAGCTTCACTTATTAACTATTCAATTCTTGCAAAGGTTTGAAGATGATACGTTCAATATCATTTAAATAAACAGACAAACCTTGTTGTGCAGCCAAGTATTCTTTCAAAAGGGCATTAGCTTCTACCTTTTGACCCAATTCTTGAACAGCTGCTTGTTCTTCTGCTGTTGGCATTGTACCAGCTTGCATTTTAGCATAGAAATCCTCTTGGAAATCAGTAAACTCTTTGAAAAGAGCGCTAGCTTCAGCATCAGCTGCAATCGCTTCTTTTTTCTCTACCAAAGTTTTGTACTCAGGAAGGGCACGAATGCCACGTTCCAACTCATTTGCTAAATCATAAATATTTGTCATTTTATTCTCCTAGGCGATCACCACATGATAGTCTGTATTGGCTTCAATAACAGTCTTAGCATGCGTGCGATCTTTTCATTTTTAAAAGTAATTTGAAGGATACCGTGAATATCTTCACGATTTTCTTCATTGATACGAAGGTTAACCAAAGACGTTCCCGCAACAATTCCATAATGCTAAGGATAACGTCCTCACGGTCAGGCACATCCACAAAATATCGAAGGCACTTTCCACGCCACCCTTTTGTGGATTTCCATCTCTTTGCGTTTCTTGCGACCGTTGTCAAAGAACTCCCAAATAGCATTCTCATCCTCAGCCTTAATCAAATCAGCCACATGGTCCAAACGCTTTTTGAAATCTTCAATACGATCCAAAACGGCAGGCCCATTAGTCATGAGAATGGAAGCCCACATACCAGGTTCACTCTCAGCAATACGGGTCATATCTCGGAAGCCCCTGCCGCAAAGTGATTGGTCATCTCATGACCCTGAGCATAATCAGCCGCCTGTTCCATGAGACCTGAGGCTAAGAGATGTGGAAAATGACTGATTTGACTGGTTACACGATCGTGTTCAGCTGCATCAATCTCAACATAACGTGACTTCAGCCCAGACAAAATGCCCTTCAGTTCAGGAATGGTTGTCTCTTTAGTTAAACGTGTCGGTGTGAAAATGTAATAGGCATTCTCAAAAGGGTCAATCGGCTGCAATGGCACCTGATTTGTGAGAACCAGCCATAGGATGGGAACCGACAAACTGAACTTTTTTCCTGCTAGGTAATGCTCAGCTGCCTCAACAATATCAAGCTTGGTCGAGCGGCGTCTGTGATGATGACATTATCTTTCAAGTTCAAGTTGGCCAAATCTTCAAGTAGGACACCGTTTGCTTGATAGGCACAGCCAAGATAATCACATTCGCCAACGGAGCAAACTCCTTGAAATCATTTGTTGCTCGGTCAACAATCCCACGCTCCAGCGCAATATTTCGAGAATAGTCAGAGCGATTATATCCAAGAATCTCATAATCAGGATGATCTCTTTAATCCGAGACCCAAAGAACCTCCAATCAGACCCAAGCCTGCGATATAAATCGTTTTCTTACTCATTACTACCCCCATCTTTTCATTGATGCTGCTTAAAAGTTTTTCACATAATCACGGTGACGTGCCACCGCTTCTTTCAATTCTTCCAAATTATCAGAAGAGAATTTTTCCAAGATTTCATTGGCTACGACTGTAGCAACCACCGATTCCATAACGACACCCGCTGCCGGTAAGGCCGTAGGATCTGAACGTTCAACAGTTGCCTTATATGGCTCGTGAGTTTCGATATCCACAGACATCAATGGCTTGTAAAGGGTTGGAATAGGTTTCATAACCCCACGGACCACAATCGGTTGCCCGTTGGTCATACCACCTTCGAAACCACCAAGATTGTTAGTGCGACGTGTATAGCCATCCTCTTCATTCCAGAGAATCTCGTCCATTACTTGAGAGCCCTTGAGGTAGCCATCCTTGAAACCAAGACCAAATTCTACACCCTTGAAGGCATTGATGGATACAACAGCTTGAGCAATCTTAGCATCAAGTTTGGTATCCCATTGGACATAAGAACCAAGACCAACAGGGACACCCCAACGACCGTTTCAACGACACCACCAATGGTATCACCTTCTTTTTGATTTGGTCAATGTAATCTTTAATTTCTTGTTCACGCTCTTGGTTAACGACTGAAATCTCTGATTGTTGAGCCAATTCCTTGATTTGAGCTACCGTCAAATTCTCAGGCACATCAATTTCCTTACCACCAAAGACTACCACATGGTTGGCAATTTCAATATCAAGCTCAGCCAAGATACGTTTAGCGACAGCACCAACCGCCACACGCATGGTTGTTTCACGCGCACTAGAACGCTCCAAGGAATTACGCAAATCATCGAAACGGTATTTCATTCCGCCAACCAAGTCAGCATGTCCTGGACGTGGGTGAGTGATTTTACGTTTGGTTTTCAAACGGTCCTCAATATCTTCCACAGCCATGATATCCAACCATTTTTGATGGTCCTTATTGATAACGTGAAGGGTGATTGGAGCCCCTGTTGTTTTCCCATGACGAACACCAGAAGTGATTTCAACCTTATCAGACTCAATTTTCATACGGCCACCACGACCATAGCCACCTTGACGACGTTTCAAATCGCCATTGATATCTTCAGCGGTCAAGGGAAGACCAGCTGGAACACCTTCGATAATTGCTGTTAAACGTGGGCCGTGAGACTCACCTGCTGTTAAATATCTCATTTATTTCTCCAAGTACTCTTTCATTTCAACTAAAGGAATTTGATTGATTGCTGCCTTACCAATCTCTGGAACGATAACTGTCTTAATGCTATTACCACGGGCTTTTTTGTCATGTGTGAGGGCTGTATAAAGCTCCTCAACACGCCATGGCTCATAGTCTACTGGCAAGCCAAATTAACACACATCCAGCAATTTGACGAGCGATCCTTAGGCATCAAACCTTTTTTCTCAGCAACACGTGAAATCAGACCATTCCGATAGCCACCGCTTCACCGTGCATGACTTTACCGTAACCAGCTGTTTGTTCAACGGCGTGCCCAATCGTATGACCAAAGTTTAGGTACATACGGACACCACCTTCAAACTCATCTTCAACCACAATTTTACGCTTCACATTACATGAACGGTAAATAATGGTTTCTGAGTTTTCAGGATACCAGAACCGAACCATCAATGCTTTCAAGGAGGTGCCAAAGTTCAGGATCGTCAATCAAACCGTATTTGACAACCCACCCATACCTTCGATCAATTCACGTTTACCAAGTGACTCAAGGACATTAGGGTCAATCAAAGCCCATCAGGCTGAGCAAAAGTTCCCACGATATTTTTAGCAAAGGTGTTCACACCGTCTTACCACCAATAGATAATCCACTTGGGCAGTAGCCTAGTTGAGCCTGAACGAAGTGAATTCACATATGTTGAAGCAACAAACCAAGTCACCAACAACACCGCCACCAAGAGCAAGAATACCATCACTACGGTCATGCCATTCTTAATCAAAAACTCATAAGCCTTATTAACAGTTTTAAGGTTTTTACTTGCTTCACCTTCCAGGAAATCAAAAACGACTACCTCAAAACCTTCGTGCTCCAAGCTAAGCTTAACTTTTTCTGCATATAGAGCTCCCACATGATTGTCTGTGATGAGTGCAATCTTTTGCGGTTCCCAAAGTGACTTCACCCATTGACCGACGGTCTTAAGGGCTCCTTTTTCAATAATAATGTCATAAGGGTTATGTGTTAAATTTGCCTCTAGTTTCATAATTGTCCCTCCTAGCTATTGTAAATATTTTCTAATTCCTGCCAATGGCGTCTGTTAGCATGTCTTGCCTGTCCACAATTTAAAGGCACCTGCTGTGATGAAGCAACATGCCAAAGAACAGCCTCTATTCCCTGTTTCTAGCCAAGGCCAAGAAAGGTGTTTCAAAGGCTGATAAATGATATCAACAACCAAGAGTCCCTCAGGAAATTTTGTATCTGTAAGAATGGCAAGGATTCGCCATCCATCCCAACACTCGTCGCATTCACTAATAGATCAGCCTGGCCTAGTTCCTCTTGAAAATACTCAAGATCATTTAAAGCATGAAACTCCAAGTGGCAAGTTGCCTGTTCAAGTAAGGACTTAAAGCTCTCTTTTGCCTTATCTAATGACTGAGGGCGAACATAAACACTGACTTTTTTTGCACCATCAAGAACTGCCTGCGTCACAATAGCTTTAGCGGCACCACCAGCACCCAAAATCATCAGATGAGCATCCTTAGGGCTAAAGTTCTTTAGACTAGCAAAGAAGCCAAAACCGTCTGTATTATGACCAATCAAATGACCATCACGATTAACAACTGTATTGACAGCACCAATCAGTTGAGCTGCAGGACTAATTTCATCCAAAAAAGGAATAACTGCTTCCTTATATGGCATGGACAAATTGATACCGAACATGTTGTAACGTCTAATATTTTCAACTGTCTCGGCTAGGTCTGACTCTGGAATCTCCCAGGCCACATAAACACCATTAACTTGTGTCTTTTCAAAAGCCGAATTATGAATAAATGGCGAAATCGAATGCTTGATAGGATTGGCAACAACAGCAGCTAAGCGTGTATATCCATCAATCTGCATTCAAAACCTCCCTAACCTTTCGCATATCTGCCAAACTAACTTGGCCCGGTGCACTGGCATTATCAAGACTAGCAAAGGTCCATGATGACCCTACAAATCACCGCCAAGCGAGACAAACGACCGAGTTTACCCATTGACATGGTAGCAAACTCCTGATTAGGATTATAGGCCTTGAAACCACGTGTGAAGTTCATCAAGTCAATAACATCCTGCTCATGCTTAGGCATAACCGCCACCTTTACCACTCTTGGTGTCAAGTTTGCCATCTCAGATAAAAGTGCCATAAGGTTTTCAGGTGTCTCCTCAAAGTTATGATAAGACAAAACCAAGTTTGAAAATTCGAGCATTTGGTCAAAGACAGCCTTACGTGTGAAATACTCAAAATCAATATAATCTGGCGAATAGATAGCAGCTACATCCTTAATTAGTGCGACGTATTCCGCATCCGTTAACTCAAGCTTGCCACCCTCACGCGTCGTACGGATGGTAAAGACAATCTCAAAGCCTGAGAATTTCTCGAAAATAGCCGGAGCAACCGTTAAGATACTATCCTTATCTAAAAAATCTGCACGCCATTCTATAATGTCTGCCCCCTCAAAACGAGACAGTTCAAGCTCTTGTGCCTCCTCTAAACTAGTTGGCATAATCGGAACTACAATTTTCATTTATTTACCCTTATTGTGTATACTTTCAAATAATTTGATGTTGGATCATTAGGATTGACGGTAAAATCCGCTGGTAATTGTTGCAGGTTAACGAAGTCCGCTGAAACATCTCCCAAGCCCTTACGCAGTTGTTTTTTAAACTGTTGCACGGTCATATTAGCAGCATTGGTACTTGCAATGATTGTCCCATGCTCTGATAAAATATCAAGACTCTGTGCAATTAACTTGTGGTAATCCTTATTTGCTGAGAAGGTGCGTTTCTTATTTCGAGCAAAGCTTGGCGGATCAATGACGATAAGGTCATAGGTCAAACCTTTTTCTTGGCATATTTAAAATAATCAAAAACATCCATCACAACTAAACGATGATTTTCCATACTAAAGCCATTAGCTTCAAAATGAGCCGTGGATAACTCACGTGAACGTTTTGCCAAATCCACCGATGTCGTTTCAACCGCTCCCCCCATAGCTGCAGCAACTGAAAAAGCTGCCGTATAGGAGAACATATTCAAAACTGATTTACCCAAAGCTAGGCCATTAACTAACCCATCACGCACTTCATGCTGATCAAGGAAAATCCCCGTCATTAGCCCATCATTGAGGAAAACTTCATATGTTACCCCATTTTCTAAAATGGTAAAGGTATCAGCCGCCTCTTGCCCAAAAAGATGGTCTGATTCGAAATCAAGACCCTTGAAACGGATTTTCTCATAGCCTCCCAAAACCTCAGGAAAGACCGTTTGGAAAGCCTCTACAATAACATCCTTCAAGGAATAAACAAAGGCATTGTAC
>JBKWCO010000073.1:0-7320 GCA_046975465.1 Streptococcus sp.
AAGTGGTTTATCCAGATGACGTTATCTTTAACAATAAATTGGTAACACCAGCCAAGGCCAAAATTGCATTTGGTAAGGAATTGACCAAGGCAGGTGTTAAGCAAGATCTAAAAGCAGATCAATTCCAATTTGTCCTTAAAGACCGTTTTGGAAAAGTCCTTGAGACTGTTGGAAATACAGCTGACGGTCAGGTTGCCTTTAGTGAGTTGACCTTTAACAAGGTAGGTACCTACAACTACACTGTTGAAGAACTTGCAGGTAAGGATGATGCAATTGTCTATGATACGATGAAAGCTGCTGTTTCTATCACGGTAACACGTGATGGTGATGCTCTTGTTTCAACCGTAGTTAATCCAAAAGACACCATCTTTAACAACAAGTTTGTGACTCCAGCTAAAGCTGCTATTCAGTTCAGTAAGGAATTGACTAAGGCAGGTGTTAACCAAACTTTGACTGCTAATGAGTTCCAATTTGTCCTCAAAGATAGTGCAGGCCATATTGTTGAAACTGTTGGTAATACAGCTGATGGTCGTGTTGCATTTAGTGAACTTCACTTTGATAAGGCAGGAACTTACACTTATACTGTTGAAGAAGTTAAGGGAACTAACGAAGATATCATCTATGATGGTATGAAAGCGACTGTCTGGATTACAGTGACCCGAGATGGTGATGCTTTGGTATCAACGGTCGCTAATCCAAAAGACACTGTCTTTAATAACTATGTTAAAGAAGTGCAACCAGCCAAGGCCAAATTCGAATTGACCAAGGTTCTTACGGGCCGTAACCTCAAAGATGGTGAATTTAGCTTCGTTCTTAAGGACGACAAGGGTAATGTTATCCAAACAGTGACCAATAATGCACAAGGAAATATTAGTTTCGATAACATTGTCTATGACAAACCAGGTGTTTACTACTACACTGTTGAAGAAGTCAAGGGCAATGAAGCCGATGTGGTTTATGATAACATGGTAGCTAAATTCCAGGTGACTGTTACCAAGACTGTGGGTGAAAAGGAAAATCTGCTTGTAGCAGCAGTTCTCCTTCCTTTGGATACAGAATTTAACAATAGTTACATTCCTCCAAAACCTCCTACACCGCCAACACCACCGACACCACCAAGTGTCCCACCTAAACCACCAGTGGTTCCGCCAACACCACCAACACCGCCTACTCCACCGGTGACGCCAAAACCAGCTAAGCCAGTTCAATCCTCTGAGAAATCAGGACCTCAACTTCCAGAGACTGGTCAAGCTAACGATACTGCCTTGCTTGCCCTCGGTGTGGCAGCAGAAATGGCAGCAGTCATGGGTGTAGCATATAGCCATCGTCGCCGTAAAGACGTTTAAGATGATGACCTAAAAGATCGAGAATGCTCGATCTTTTTTAGTGTTGGAATGCCTATCTCATTAAATGAGAAATCAAGATAAAGCCAACTGCAGGATGAAATTTCTACTAAATTAAGCTATAATGAAGAGTATGAAAGTTCTACTTTATCTTGAAGGAAAATCGGTTCTTGAAAAATCAGGAATCGGACGGGCTCTCCACCATCAGATGCATGCCTTGGACTTGGCTGGGATTCCCTATACAACGGACATCTTGGGTGATTACGATGTCGTTCATATTAATACTTATGGTCCACGTAGCTTGATGTTGTTGCATGCTGCAAAACGCCGTGGCAAGAAGGTCATCATGCATGGTCATTCGACACGTGAAGACTTTGAGAATTCATTCATCGGTTCTAACCTTTTGGCCCCACTTTTTGGAAAATATTTGGCCCACATGTATCAAAAGGCCGATTACGTGATTACACCGTCGGAGTATTCCAAAAAATTGATTCAGTCTTACGGAGTTACGACACCAATCATTGCTGTTTCAAATGGGATTGATTTGAAAAAATACGGCAAGGATCCACGTAAAGAAGTAGTTTTCCGAGACTACTTTGGTATCAGGAAGGACAGCCAGTGGTTATTTGTGCGGGGCTTTTTTCAACGCGGGGATTGAAGATTTGTCAAGGTTGCTGAAAAGATGCCGCATGTTCGTTTCATTGGTTAGGTAGTATCAGTAAATGGTTGATTCCTAAGAAGATTCGGGACATTGTCAATGGTAAGCATCCTGATAATGTCAGCTTCCCAGGTTATTTCAAGGGAGCCGTTTTCCAGGGGCTATGAGTGGTGCTAATGCTTTCTTTTTCCCATCTTACGAGGAAACTGAAGGGATTGTGGTGCTAGAAGCCTTTGCCAGTCACCAGCATGTGGTTTTACGTGATATTCCTGTTTATGAAGGCTGGGTTGATGACAAATCCGCTTCATTTGGGCACAACGTGGACGAATTTGTCGTAGCCTTGCAAGATATTATCGATGGTAAAGTGGACAAACGTGAAGAAGGCTATAAGGTTGCAGAAAGTCGCTCGATTGATGATGTCGCCCAAAAGCTTGTTGAAGCCTACAAAGAAGTATTGGAGATTTAAATGCGTATCGGATTGTTTACAGATACCTATTTTCCACAGGTATCGGTGTTGCGACCAGTATTCGCACGCTGAAGACGCAGTTGGAAAAAATGGGACATACAGTCTTTATCTTTACCACGACTGATAGAGATGTTGGCCGCTATGAAGACTGGCAGATTGTCCGTATTCCGAGTGTGCCTTTCTTTGCTTTTAAGGATCGCCGTGTAGCTTATCGTGGCTTTTCCAAGGCACTAGAGATTGCCAAACAATATAAGCTTGATATTATTCATACGCAGACAGAGTTTTCATTAGGTCTGCTAGGGATTGCCATTGCACGCGAACTTAGGATTCCTGTTGTGCATACCTACCATACTCAGTATGAAGACTATGTCCGCTATATTGCCAAAGGTATGGTTATCCGTCCAAGTATGGTTAAGTACATTGTTCGTGGCTTTATGAGCGATTTGGATGGAGTCATCTGTCCGAGTGAGATTGTTTATGACCTCTTCCTTAAGTATAAGATAGCAGCTGAGAAACGTGTTATTCCAACTGGGATTGAACTTGAAAAGTTCCAACGTCCAGAGATTACTGAAGATGATGTGGCAGACTTAAGATCCAAGCTTGGTATCGCCTCTGATGAGACCATGTTGTTGAGCCTCTCTCGTGTGTCCTATGAGAAAAACATCCAGGCTGTGCTGGCTGCTCTCCCTTCGGTTTTGGAGGAAGATGACAAGGTGCGTTTGGTAGTGGCTGGTGACGGTCCTTACCTACCGGATCTTAAGTCTCAAGCCAAAAAACTTGGTATTCAGGACAAGGTGGTTTTCACTGGTATGATTGCGCCTAGTGAGACAGCACTTTATTATAAGGCTGCTGATTTCTTCATTTCGGCATCAACCAGTGAGACTCAGGGATTGACCTATCTTGAAGCCTTGGCTAGTGGTACCCCTATCATCGCTCATGGAAATCCTTACTTGGATAATGTGATTACAGACCAGATGTTTGGAACGCTTTATTATCATGATAATGATTTAGCAGGGGCCATTTTGGAAGCTGCCATTGCTACACCAGAAAAAGACGAGACTAAGTGGGCTGATAAGCTTTATGAAATTTCTGCGGAAAACTTTGGAAAACGTGTCTATGAGTATTACTTGGACCTTACGATTTCTAAGGATTTCCACAATGATTTGAATGGTGAAGATAGTACCATGAAACGCTTGACGCGTATGGTAACTTATTTGCCAACTAAGGCTATTACCTTGCCTGTTAATGGCTCTGTTCGTATCCTTAAAGGATCAGCCAAACAGGTCAAGAAAATCAGAAATATCACGAAACTTTTGGATTAGGAAAGCTACCAGATTTTCCTAGTCAGATAAAATCTTAGAATTGATTAATAAAAGAGATAATTAGCTTGAAAAATTACAGTTTCATGCTATAATAACGCATAGAGACATATCAGTCATGGGAAATCTTTCAGAGAGCGTGTGGTGCTGGAAATCACGCAGAGGACATGATTGGGACTACTCGATTAACTTTTTATGCAAACATAAAACGGTGGCCACGTTAGAGCCAATCAGAGGTGTAGGACAGACTCGTTTTTTGTCGTACATGAACTAAGGTGGAACCACGTTGCGACGTCCTTTTGAGGATGTCGCTTTTTATTTGGCTTAAGCATATTTAAAGGGCTAAACCAAAATTGAGGGGAGGAGGCTAATTGAGTCGAAATACAATCCTATTTTCTAAGACAGGTGCCATATTATTTTATTTGGTAACATATATGTTGTTATTTATCTCTCTAATGTTTTGGGATGGACCGGTTACCATTCTTATTAGCCTTTATGCCTTAGGGATACCGCTTCTAGTTTTTGGCATTCCCTTTTATAGCATCCTAATGCTTACTAAGACAAAACTAAAAGTTCAGATAGGATACTTGTGTAGTTCGACTGCAGCGGTTTATCTTTATAGTGCATTGACAACCTATCCAATACGTCTATATCCGATTGTAGATGGAACTACACTCCCCTTATGGAAACATGTTTTTATAGTCCTATCTCTTATAGGGTTTTTAACTTCCTCAACTCTTCTATTGCGTATAAGAATGAAAGAGTTTAGAACATCAATTATTGATATTAATTTAGATTAATTTTAAGGAGAATATGATGATTAACATTACTTTCCCAGATGGCGCTGTTCGTGAATTTGAATCTGGCGTTACAACTTTTGAAATTGCACAATCTATCAGCAACTCTTTGGCTAAAAAGGCACTTGCTGGTAAATTTAACGGTAAATTGATTGACACAACTCGTGCGATTACTGAAGATGGAAGCATCGAAATCGTGACACCTGATCACGAAGACGCTCTTCCAATCTTGCGTCACTCAGCGGCTCACTTGTTTGCCCAAGCAGCTCGTCGCCTTTTCCCAGATATTCATTTGGGTGTTGGTCCAGCTATCGAAGATGGTTTCTACTACGATACTGACAATGAAGCTGGTCAAATCTCTAACGAAGACCTTCCTCGTATCGAAGAAGAGATGAAGAAAATCGTTAAAGAAAACTTCCCATCAATCCGTGAAGAAGTGACTAAAGACGAAGCGCGTGAAATCTTCAAAAATGACCCATATAAATTGGAATTGATTGAAGAACACTCAGAAGACGAAGGTGGTTTGACTATCTACCGTCAAGGTGAGTACGTTGACCTTTGCCGTGGCCCACACGTGCCATCAACTGGTCGTATCCAAGTCTTCCACCTTTTGAATGTTGCAGGTGCTTACTGGCGTGGAAATAGCGACAATGCTATGATGCAACGTATCTACGGTACAGCTTGGTTCGATAAAAAAGATCTCAAGGCTTACCTTAAACGTCTTGAAGAAGCTAAAGAACGTGACCACCGTAAACTTGGTAAAGAACTTGATTTGTTCATGATTTCTCAAGAGGTTGGTCAAGGTCTTCCATTCTGGTTGCCAAACGGTGCGACAATCCGTCGTGTCTTGGAACGCTACATCGTAGACAAGGAAGTAGCAGCAGGCTACCAACACGTCTACACTCCACCAATTGCTTCTGTGGAATTGTATAAGACTTCAGGTCACTGGGATCACTACCGTGAAGATATGTTCCCAACAATGGATATGGGAGATGGTGAAGCCTTTGTCCTTCGTCCAATGAACTGTCCTCACCACATCGAAGTTTACAAACACCATGTGCACTCTTACCGCGAATTGCCTATCCGTATCGCTGAAATTGGTATGATGCACCGTTATGAAAAATCAGGTGCCCTTACAGGACTTCAACGTGTGCGTGAAATGTCACTTAATGACGGTCATACTTTCGTAACACCTGAACAAATCAAAAATGAGTTCCAACGTACGCTTCAATTGATTATCGACGTTTACGAAGATTTCAACTTGACTGACTATCGTTTCCGTTTGTCATACCGTGACCCTAAAGATACTCACAAATACTTTGACAATGATGAAATGTGGGAAAATGCTCAAAGCATGTTGAAATCAGCCATGGATGACATGGAACTCGACTACTTTGAAGCAGAAGGTGAAGCTGCCTTCTACGGTCCAAAACTTGATATCCAAGTGAAGACTGCCCTTGGTAATGAAGAAACACTTTCTACTATCCAATTGGACTTCTTGCTTCCAGAACGCTTTGACCTTAAATACATCGGAGCTGATGGGGAAGAACACCGTCCAGTTATGATTCACCGTGGGGTTATCTCAACAATGGAACGCTTTACAGCTATCCTTATTGAAAACTATAAAGGAGCCTTCCCAACTTGGTTGGCACCTCAACAAGTGACTGTTATCCCAGTTTCAAATGAAGCCCACACAGATTACGCTTGGGAAGTTGCTAAACAACTTCGTGATCGGTATCCGTGTTGAAGTGGATGAACGTAACGAAAAATGCAGTACAAGATTCGTGCTCTCAAACGCAAAAAATCCTTACCAATTGATTGTTGGTAAGGAAATGGAAGACGGAACTGTTAACGTTCGTCGTTATGGCAAAAACAAACACACACTGAACTGTGTCAGAATTTGTAGAAATATCCTTGCTGATATTGCTCGCAAATCACGCCCAGATGCCGAATAATAAAGGTCGGTTAGCTAAGCTAACTGATTTTTAGTAGATAAACCATGCACGTTTTTATGAAAAGACTTTTATTTCTGCTGGGATTAGTTCTGTTCTTGTTGCTGGCGATCTTTACTTACCATAGATTAGCCTTGCAAAGAGAGAAGGCTTCTCTCAATCCTATGGGGCAAATGGTGTCTGTGAATGGTCATGACATGAGTGTCTTTGTAAAGGGGGAGGGGCCACAAACTCTAGTTTTTCTTTCTGGTGCTGGAACAGCCTCTCCCATTCTAGATTTTAAAGACTTGTATGATGGGCTTTCGAAGCAGTATAAGATAGTCGTTGTTGAAAGGGCTGGCTATGGTTACAGTGAGGATACATCCAAGTCCCGAGATGTTTCTGAGGTTCTTTCAGAGACACGTCAAGCCCTAGCCAGGGCTCATGTCTCAGGTCCTTATATTATCCTTTCTCATTCGATGGCCTCCTTAGAGACACTTCTGTGGCAGGAAAAATATCCTAGTGAAGTGAAAGCTATCATTGGTTTAGATTGGGCCCTACCAGAAAGTTACGCTCATTTAAAAATGCATCCCCAGATATTACGTATGGCTCGTTGGGGAAGTCAATTGGGCTTATTAAGGTATTTACCGAGTCGCTTATATGTGCCTAATGCCAATCTCAGTAGTAGTGACCGCCGCCTCTACCAACGGATAGCCTATCGTCAAATATTGTCAAAGGCTATGTTAAATGAGAGCCTGTCTGTTAAGGAAAATGCGAAAAAGGTTACTTCTAGCCTTGATTCACAA
>JBKWCO010000074.1:0-7303 GCA_046975465.1 Streptococcus sp.
CTCCTCATTATGCTGCTTAGTAGCCTGCTTTCTAGCTTAGTGAATGCTATTTTTGTTTATTTTTTCCAATCAGTAGACAGTTTGGGGAAGTTTGCGACCATAGTGGGTACAGCTTCTGGTTTTTTGGTAGGGACTTATGTACCTTTGGGCGTTCTACCTAATTTTGCTCAACTACTAATGAAATGTACCCCAGCAACTTATATTGCTGCACTTTATCGGCAAGTCCTCATGAAAGAAACATTAAGTGAGACCTTTAAAGGTCAAGATAACCTTCTTCAAGAGTTTCAAGAAAAAATGGGCGTTCAGCTCAAGTGGCAAGGTTTATTGACAAAGGAAAATACTTACCTTATAGTGTTAGGAGGTATTCTTCTAGTAGGCATTCTTTGGGCTGTTTTAGTGAAAAAGTCTAGTAAGAAAAATAAGTGAGAGTTGGAATAGGAATGAAACTTCGTTTTGAAGAAAAGTCAGATATTTCGACAAAGGACCCCTGTGTGGTTATCCAAGCGGAGCGATTGTCTGATCAAGCACGAGAGGTAATGGATTATCTCGAACAATTTTCAGTTGTAAATCAAGTGGTGATTCCTATTAAAACGGATGATCATTTGGTTATGGTAAAAATTGACGATATTATCCTAGCTGAGATTGATAAGAATGTGTTAACGATTTATACCGTAAACAATACCTATACGATGAGAGAGACACTAACAAACTTTCAGCATCGCATCAATCGTCGAAGTTTTTTACAGATATCACGTCATGCTGTTATGAATATAGACCATTTGGAGTCCCTATCAGATAGTTTTTCTGGCAATATGATGGCTAAAATGACAGGTGGAGTGAAGTCTAGTGTCAGCCGAAATATGTCAAATCCTTGATGGATTATTTAGGGGTCTAGGAGGAACCTATGAAACGTTTTATTGCTTATTTTGTATCCGGCGTGAGAACGGGATCGTTCTTCTATCTTACCCTCCTTTTACTAGGTCAATTATTTCCCAGATTATCTATCCAAAAGTTAGTATGGAAATATTTTAGCCCTCTTTATGATGAGTGGCTTAATGGGGATGCTCTCGTGGATTTTGGAAGACCTTGACCGTATGTCCTACAGACTTAGAGTAATCTTGCATTTCTTGTTGACGGCGATTGTACTGATAGGGACTTGTCTAATAGCGGGTTGGATTGATGCTGTGCTGAATCCTATCCTATGGATTGTCTTCATTTCCGTTTATATTATTATCTGGCTTTACCTCATTTGGCAAATGCATATGAGAACCCAACGTATTAACCAAGCCTTATTACATCGTCGAAGCCAGAAAAAGAAAGAAAAGTAAGAAATTGTACGAACTTCAAAAAAAGACTCTTTTGCCCCTTGACCCTCACGCGACGTCATAGCCTATACTCTTAATCAGAGAGGAGTTCTAATGAAATCTGTAAAGAAGTGAGCCAACTATCAGGTGTCAGTGTGCGCACCCTTCATTATTATGACGAAATTGATTTGCTGAAACCGTCAGTTGTGGCTGAGAATGGTTACCGTTACTATAATCGCGATGCGGTTGTCCGTTTGCAAGAAATCTTGCTTTACCGTGAGTTAGACTTTCCTCTCAAAAAAATTAAGGAAATCGTAGGTCAAGCAGGCTATGATAAAGTCAAGCGCTTAAGGATCAAATCAAGCTTTTAGAGCTGAAAAAGTCCCGGTTGGAAGCCGTCATAGCTCATGCCAAGGCCTTACAAATGGAGGAAGAAGAAATGTCATTTGAAGCATTTGATCAAAAAGCTGTGGAAGCCTTTCAGGAAGAAGCTCAGGCTAGATGGGGTCAGACAGAAGCTTATCAAGCTTTTGCGGCTAAGGGGGAGGAGTCCTTCCCTGAAGTTACCAAAGAGATGACTGCAATCATGTCTACCTTTGGACAGCTCAAGGAGTCTAATCCTGGTGACAATAGTGTTCAGGAGCAAGTAAAGGTGTTACATGACTATATTAGTCAGCATTTTTATCCATGTGACCAAACGGTATTAGCTGGTCTAGGTCAGATGTACCAAACAGATAATCGCTTTTCTAGCTTTATCGATAAAGTCGGAGGACCAGGTACTGCAGTCTTCTTGCAGAAGCCATTCGTATTTATTGTCAATAAACTAAAGCCAAAGTCTTAGAGACTTTGGCTTCTTTCATGCCATAGTGACATTTATGTCACTATTTTTATAATCATTTAATGTTTATAATTAATGTATCGTTTTAGAAGGCGATTAGTTAAGTGTTTCTGCTATTTTGCTTGAAATTTCCATGCAGATAATCAACTGAAAATCAATCAAATTCTAATCTAAATCAAATTCATGGAGGAAATCATGTCCATTTTAACCATCGACCACATCTCAAAGTACTATAATCTCGACGGTACGAACCAAGAGCGCGCTTTGAACGATGTTACACTTGAGATTGCATCAGGAAAGATCACTGCTATCTACGGTCCATCTGGCTGTGGTAAGACCAGTCTGCTTAGTATTATTAGTGGCTTGGATAGTCAGTATCAAGGAAATCTTTATTTCAAAAATCAAAACATGCGAGATTTTTCAGAGCGTGATTTGACCTATTTTAGAAAGGCTCATATTGGCTTTGTCTTTCAAAATTTCAATCTTATCCCTCATCAATCAGTCCTTGAAAATGTCAAGATGCCTCTTTACGTTAAAAATATGACTGATAAAGAGATGGTCGAGATTGCGGAAAGGGAGCTCAGCCGTCTTGGAATCGGAGACTTTATCAAGAAAAATGTTAAGCAGCTTTCTGGTGGGCAAAAACAACGTGTGGCCATTGCCCGTGCCCTAGTTAATAATCCAGAAATGATTGTGGCTGATGAACCGACTGGTTCTCTTGATTCTCAGTCTCAGGAAAATGTTCTCGAAATTTTTAAAGAGCTAGCTGAGGCAGGTAAAACTGTGATTATTGTAACCCATAACCCTGAAGTGGCGGATTATGCGGATGTTGTCATTAAAATGAAGGATGGTGAAGTCGTTGAAACAATCGAAAAATAAGGGGTTGACCCTCAAGAATAAACTCAAATTGTCATTGAACAACTTTATGGAACGTAAGTGGCGTAATCTTTTGATTGCTACGGCCACTTCCATTGGTTTTATTGGTGTCTTGATTTCCTTTGGTTTGGGAAATGCTATTGTTGGTATGATTAATGACAGTACCGATGGTGGTAACATTCCATCCCAAATTCAGATTAGTCTTAGTGCTAAATCAGCAGGCAGAGGGGTTCTCAATGCGGATGATGAGAAGTTTATTCGTAGTCAGATTAAGAGTGATGACATTAAGTATTTGGAAAGTCCCTTTGGCATGAATATGACCAGTCTTACCCTAGATGGCAAGACCGTGGATTTCAGTAAGGACCTTCCAAACTATTCTCAGGTTATCAGTCTCTACAAGAACACAAAAATCTCTACATCTCGCAATAGTAAGGATAAGATTATAGCCGGGAAGCCTTTTAAATCCGCAGATGAAAAGGGCTTAACCCTTCCGATGAGCTTTGTTAAACATTACAATGAAGAAACAGGGAAGAAGCTCAGGGCTAAAGACTTTATCGGCAAAGAAATCTCAGCTCAGATTGTTGAAAATACTGCTGAGGGAACTAAAGTAGCGGATATCAAGACTAAGATTGTCCGTATTGTTGATGACAGCGAGGATGCTGAAGAGAGCAATAGCTATCTGCCAGCTAAACAATTGGAAGAATTACTCAAAGAAAATGGCTTTACCAAAACAGTCTCTTACATGCTTTTGGAGCTCAAAGATCCAGCCAAGACCAAGGAAGTCACTAAAAAATTGCAGAAAAACAAGAAGTATCTAGTTCTTTCACAGCAGGCCATCCTAGATGTTATTATTAAATTCATTCGTGTGATTCAGGCCCTCTTGATTATCCTTTCGTCACAAGCTATCCTAGTTTCAGCTGTCATGATTGGAATTATCATCTATATTAATATCATGCAACGCTCAAAAGAGATTGGTGTCATGAAGGCTGTCGGTTACCTTAATCGTGACGTGAAAGCAATCTTTGTTTATGAGGCGCTCTGGATTACGGGTATCTCACTGGCTCTTGCCCTCCTTGTATCACAGGGGATTGGAAGCTTGGCCAACATGATTGTTTCACATCTCTACCCAAGTGTCAGCAAGGTGTTTGACCTAAATCTAACATCAATTCTTATTATGCTTGGCTTCTCGCTCTTGATGGGCTATGTATCAGCCTACCTTCCAGCCCGTAAAATCAGTAAAATGGACCCTGTCGAGTCCCTAAGATATGAATAGAAATAAAGAGTAGTCTCCTCAGGCTACTCTTTTTTGTCAAAACAAGCATTAGAAAAATCGGAAAATCCAAACAATAATTAACTTTCTGAAAAGTGGAGACAATTGCCCAAAAATGCTATAATAGTCAACATATACAAGCTATTAGTAACAAAAAATAAGTACCTATTCGATTGGAGGAATTCCATGTATAAAGATGATAGTTTAACCTTGCACACTGACTTGTATCAAATCAATATGATGCAGGTTTACTTTAACCAAGGTATTCACAATAAAAAGGCCGTTTTTGAAGTTTATTTCCGTCAACTTCCGTTTAAAAATGGCTTTGCTGTGTTCGCAGGTCTGGAGCATATTGTCAACTATCTTGAAAATCTGACCTTCTCAGAAACTGATATTGCTTATCTAAAAGATTTAGGTTATCCTGAGGATTTTCTGGACTATCTAGCCAACCTAAAACTCGAGTTGACTATCAATTCAGCCCTTGAGGGTGATTTGGTATTTGCTAATGAACCGATTTTCCAAGTGGAAGGTCCCTTGGCTCAGTGTCAGTTAGTAGAGACTGCCTTGCTAAATATCCTCAATTACCAGATTCTTATTGCTACCAAGGCAGCTCGTATTCGTTCTGTCATTGAGGATGCTCCTCTGTTGGAATTTGGGACACGTCGTGCACAAGAGATGGATGCAGCAATTTGGGGACCCGTGCAGCTGTGATTGGTGGTGCGATGCGACATCAAATGTTCGTGCCGGTAAGATTTTCGGCATTCCAGTTTCTGGTACTCACGCTCATGCTCTTGTTCAAGCCTATGGCAATGATTACGATGCCTTCAAAGCTATGCATCTACTCATAAGGACTGTGTATTCCTTGTAGATACCTATGACACTCTCAAAATTGGTGTTCCTAATGCCATTCGTGTAGCTAAAGAGCTGGTGATAAGATCAATTTCTTGGGTGTCCGTCTTGATTCAGGTGACTTGGCTTACCTGTCTAAACAAGTACGTAAGCAACTAGATGCGGCTGGTTTCCCTAATGCCAAGATTTATGCTTCAAACGATCTTGATGAAAATACCATCCTTAACTTGAAGATGCAAAGGCCAAAATTGATGTTTGGGGTGTCGGTACCAAACTTATCACTGCTTATGACCAACCAGCCTTGGGTGCTGTCTACAAGATTGTCTCAATCGAGGATGATCAGGTGTCATGCATGATACTATCAAATTGTCCAACAATGCTGAGAAGGTATCAACACCAGGTAAGAAGCAAGTCTGGCGTATTACAAGTCGTGCTAAGGGTAAATCAGAAGGTGACTATATCACCTTTGCGGACACAGATGTTAATGCTTTAGAAGAAATTAATATGTTCCACCCGACCTACACCTACATCAATAAGACTGTCCGTGATTTTGATGCGGTACCACTCTTAGTACCTATCTACGATAAGGGTCAACTCATCTATGACTTGCCTAGTCTTAATGAAATCAAGGCTTATGCGACTAAGGAATTGGACGAACTTTGGAATGAGTACAAGCGCGTGCTTAACCCTCAAGATTATCCAGTTGACTTGGCTAAAGATGTCTGGGATAACAAGATGACCTTGATTGATAATGTCCGTAAGAAAGCCCATGACTTGTCAGAGTAAAGGGAGAAATTATGACTTTGCAAGAAACTATTATTGCTCAACTAGGCGTTAAACCTAGCATTGATCCAAAGGAAGAAATTCGAAAATCCGTTGATTTTTTGAAGGCCTACATGCTCAAACATCCATTCCTTAAAACATATGTTTTGGGATTTCGGAGGTCAAGATTCTACCTTGGCTGGCCGTCTAGCCCAACTTGCCGTTGAAGAGCTTCGTGCAGAGACAGGAAAGACTATCAGTTTATTGCCATTCGCTTGCCTTATGGAGTGCAGGCAGACGAGGATGATGCCCAACGTGCCCTTGCTTTTATCAAGCCAGATGTGAGTCTTGCGGTTAACATTAAGGAAGCTGTTGATGGTCAGGTTGCTGAGCTTGCCAAGGCAGGTGTAAGTATTTCTGACTTTAACAAGGGAAATATTAAGGCCCGTCAACGTATGATTACCCAATACGCGGTCGCGGGTGAAAATAGTGGGGCAGTTATTGGGACAGACCACGCCGCTGAAAACCTTACGGGCTTTTTCACAAAATTTGGTGACGGTGGTGCGGATATTTTGCCGCTCTTTCGTCTAAACAAGCGTCAAGGTGCAGCCCTTCTTGCAGAACTTGGTGCGGATAAGGCCCTATATGAAAAAGTGCCAACAGCTGACTTGGAAGAGGATAAACCAGGAATCGCTGATGAAGTGGCACTTGGCGTGACCTATCGTGAAATTGATGACTACCTTGAAGGCAAAGAAGTCTCAGCCAAAGCCCAGGAAACGATTGAGTCTTGGTGGCGTAAAGGTCAACACAAACGTCACTTGCCGATCACCATTTTTGATGATTTTTGGAAATAAGAGGAGAAATGAGTTATGATCAAAGCTTATATTGATTTTTGGAAGCGTGCCTTTGACTTTAGCGGCCGTTCGACTCGTCCAGACTTCTGGTGGGCTTATTTAGTTAATGTCATTATTATTACTATTCTTACTGTTTTTTGTGTTCTTATTCCTTTCTTCAGTAATGTTGATCTTAGTGACCCAGCTCTGTTGAATAATCAGACTGAACTACAAAAAATAATTTTCTCCTATGCTTGGCCACTAATGCTTTTTAGCTTAATTGAACTTATCCCTCAATTGTCTCTACAAATCCGTCGTTTAAGAGATGCAGGATTTCATCCGGCTTGGGTACTTCTAAGTTATATAGGGCTTATACCATTCTTAGCTTTATTCACATTGATTGGAAGCATTGTCCTCCTTATCATGTCGTGTCAGCCAACGAAACCAGCACCTGAAACGCAATTTGATAAAGTGGAATAAGATTGTCATAACCCTAGGTTTAACCTAGGGTTATTTTTAAATTGAATTTTCAGAAATTAGTGATAAAATAGAGAGGAATAAGGCTTAAAAG